>NZ_JAMXAZ010000017.1:0-63360 GCF_024718525.1 Levilactobacillus yiduensis | reverse complement strand
CGAATTACCAAAAAGTCGGCTGGGTAAAGCCATCACTTACGCACGGAACCAACGAGTAGCGTTAAACCGAGTTCTCAGCTATGGGGCGGTAGATTTCAGCAATAACGCCTCCGAGCGAAATATGAAGAGCTTTGTGATTGGTCGAAAAAATTGGCTTTTTAGCACTAGTCCTGCCGGAGCTAAGGCTACGGCAATTTGGATGACGCTAATCGAATCCGCTAAGGCTAACGGCATTAATCCACGCGATTACGTGACTTACCTATTAAATGAAGTGCCACAACTCCCAGATTTCGCGAAAAAAGAAGATCTGGAAGCTTATTTACCATGGAATTATCAATCGAAGCTTGATAGCAATGAAGAGTTCAATTTCATAGCCGCTTAAGGCATGGAAGAGATGGCCCGCCCTCAAAAACCGAGGACGGGCCATCTCTTTTTAATTCATATTTCAATACGGTCAGTTATTAGGTGCTTACACTTGTTCTTGCCTACTTTGAGTTGAACTGCCCGGCTGGGAACAACTGGCGTTGTTTCAGCAGCCTGACACGGCATTTTAACTTGTACGATATCTGATTTATCCATGACAAAACCTCACCAATTTATTTGATGAGGTAATCATATCGTTTTGCGGCCGCCAATCATAGACGGTCAGTTATTAGGCGCTTACATTTTTTGCACTCATTTTAGTTTACACTATATTTCTGTTTTTGAGCACAAAAAATCTGCTGCCAGTAATCAAGTTTTATCTTGATTACCAACAACAGAAATTATAGAGCCTCAAATTCTCCCCATCAACACCGGTTGACAAAGAGCCCCAAAAAGGGTTCTCTCAAGAAATTATACGATTTCTTAAGAGAACCCTCTTTTAATACGAGTTGGGAGTTTGCCCCAGGCTCTTTAATAGCTCTCTAAATCCGTAAGATTCGATGAAGAAAACTAACTTTTAAAATATTAACCTAACCAAGTGTTGTTAGAAGCCACAGCAGTAGCTGCACCAGAAACTAATTGAACAGTTACAGGAACTTGAACATTAGTACCAAACTTAGCTAATGAGTTGTTAGTAGCAGCACCATTTTTATCTAAAGTGATGTTGTAGTGGTAGTTATTAGTATCTTGAACAGAACTAGTACCATAAGTCTTGGCACCGGCTACCGTACCAGCAGCAAGATCAGTATCAAGAGTTCCTAAGTTATCACCAATAAGAGTATCTTTGTCACCAGTCAAAAGCTTCGTGATGGCATCATTAGTAACACCAGTAACGGAAATATCTGAAGGACTAAGCGTAGCACCCTTAGTTAAAGCACCTTGCACAGCAACATTGGCTGCATCACCAGTAGCTGGAGTAACATCAGATACAACGAATTGCACCTTAGAGCTTACAGCGTTCTGAACGTTAACGTAAAGTGTGTTACCGTAAGTAGCAGCAGCTACAGCAGTATTAAACTTAGCAGAATCAGTAATTGAGTAACCTGAAGGTACATTCTTAGATGCGAAGGCACTCAAGCTCAAACCAGCACCATTCACATCTGTAGTAGCAGTACCAACAGTCTTACCAGCCCCTAAATCAGTAGAAGTAGCAGTGTTGTTAACCCAAGTAGATGAGGTACCAACGGCACCCGCAGCGGTTTGGTAAACAACCTTAACACTGTTATTATTAGTAGCAGTAGGATCCGCCTGCGTAGAGTTCAAGCCACCAAGATCTTGTGTCGTTGCGCCAGCAACGTAACCCTTACCAGCATAAATCCAACCAGAAACAGTCTTATCAGCTGAAGTTACGTGGTAGTACAATGAACCTTCACGTGTCTTAGTTGCAGCTTGGTCTACAGTGAATTCTGTACTCTTGTTTGCACCGTACAGGTTAACTTTCTTAGCCTTGTATTGAGTGTTCTTAGGAGCAGTCCAGATGGTGTTCTTTGAAGTATCCTTCAAGTAGTAACCGGTCGTCTTAGTAGGCGTAGTTGCAGTAGTAGTAGTGTTAGCAGACTTAACGCCAGCAGCGAAAGTGCCTTCAGTCTTACCACCGTAAACGTAACCACGGTACTTGCCGTCCATCGTAACTACACGGTAGTAAACAGAACCACGGTTAGTAACCTTTTGGCCGTAAGCACGGAAGTAGTTAGCTGACTTCTTAGAAGTAGCTAATTCGCCCATAACCTTCTTGGAAGCGACAACCTTAGCACCCTTAACAGTACCTGGCTTAGTGTATAAAGCGTTAGTACCAGTTGCTTCGACATTACGAGTCTCAGGCTTAGTGGTTAACTTAGTGTAAGCACCGGCCTTGGCATATGACTTAGCTGAAGCGTTAGTTGAAACGGCAGCAACTGAGACAAAGCTCAATGCAGCGAGACCCAAGTAAAGAGATTTCTTTAAACTTGATTGCATAGTATTTCTTCCTCCAAACATAAAATATGTAATTTATCAAGCAAGAATAGTATAACCGAAGTTAGCGCTTTTGTTAAGAATTTTATTCTTAAACTTCGCTAGCTCGTTTAGCTATCCCCTAACTACGACTATTAGTATAGCCCGTTAGTTGTGGAGAAACAAGGATTATGCTCTTTTTGTCGTTGGAATGAAACAATAAACGGCCTTCTGTAATGTTTTTGTCACATGAACAATTTTACTGTAAACAGCTCAACTACAAGCTTATAGGCAACTTAATGGGATTTTTAAGTGTTTAGAAGTGGTAAAGATTAATGCGGCGTTAAGCTTGGGCCCTTGATCTTTGCGACGTTCGTTGGGTCAAGACACAATTCTTGCATTCTCGTTGCGACGGGTCCATACTCTAGTCATTAATTGAAAGGGGGTGATGCTTTTTGGCAACAGGAAATTGTTACCTTAAAGTGATCGCTTCCGCGGAGAACGGAAACGACTAACTTCTTTAAGGTAAAGGCCGGCGAAATTTTATTCGCCGGCCTTTTTGTGTACCCATTTTCATTTCCAATAATGTGACCAGGCATTCAAGGTGTTCATGTAGGTGCGGACGTGACTGACGAAGGTGGCTGTTTGGTCCGCCATGAACGCGGCGAAGGTGGCCGGCGTGTGGGTGCGCAGGTCATACTGCCACGCCGTCAGCATCATGAAGACGCTGGACTGGCAGTACCAGTACAGAAAGTTGTCGTAGTCCGGGAACGGCTTCGTCGCTGACTTCAACCAGTCCAGGTACTCTTCCATCCGGTGGGTGACCTCCTTTAAGGGCAGTGCATCGGCATCCCCTACCATGAAGTCCGTCTCCTCGGCGTCCGCCCAGGTTCGGTTCGTCGTCTGCAGGTTCAACCAGTAATCCCAGATGGTCAGGTCCTTTAG
Organism: Levilactobacillus yiduensis; assembly: GCF_024718525.1. Lineage (NCBI taxonomy): Bacteria > Bacillati > Bacillota > Bacilli > Lactobacillales > Lactobacillaceae > Levilactobacillus > Levilactobacillus yiduensis. Next base: position 60,060 of record NZ_JAMXAZ010000017.1, on the reverse strand, counting down.
CCGCCACTGAATCGCCCGCGGCTCGCGGGGACTAATGATCTCCCCCGTTTGCCACAAGTGGTTGAGGTCCCATTCATTGAACAGGCTATCCGCGCCGTTGGGTGGCCAGGACTTGCCGCTGATCCATTGGTCGGCCGGGACGCCCATGTAGTGCATGCGGCTAAAGTAGTTATCGAAGTATCTGAGGGTCTTGTGATCGGTCGGGTATTCCTCCAAGCGATATTCGAAGTACAGCCGGTAGATGAAGTGTGAATGCCGGTAGTTCCAGTTGCCGAATTCCCGGGGTTGGCCAATTTCAAAATTTTTCGGCATCGTACTCGCCTCCTTTGGGGTTAACCTAGCACGCTAGGCGGCGGGTGGCGGATTGGCGACTTGTGGCGGCGTGGTTTGTTGGGTGAATGGGCGTTGGTGTTTTTCTTTTCCTATTTATGGGGGAATTTAATTGGTGGGTGATGGAATTCGCTTGGATTATTTCCCCTTGGCGTATAATTGCGTAATGCGGTGAACAAGCAACTCAACCAATTATTTGACTTAGACATTCATTTTATTGCTCAATTAAACACATACGACGTATAATAATGTTAAGAGCCTAGTATCTCACTACATATTAGCAACGATTTTTTGACTAGATACCCCGTTATTTGTGGTTCAATCGTTAATACGCCTCTAGATCTGGCCTGAATGATTCACATGTACTTTGCTTCATCATTCCAGAAAGGAAAGGTGAGTCTCATGAAGTTCTTTAGAAAAATGAGTTTGTTGTTACTGGCAGTCCTTGCATTCGTCTTCATATGTGCTACACCAGCCCAAACTGATACTCCGGCAACTACCACTGATACGCCAGATTACGTGGCCACTTTCCGATTTCCTAAATATGTCGACGGACTGGACTGGCCGGTACTTTATTTTCCGGATGGAACATATGACTATTACAACCTTGATGGACTCCCGAATGGCCAGCAATACACCAACCCACAGCCACCGGAACAAGAATCGAAACCTTTACCCGTACAAGAAATGGCGATAGATTTACGGACCGCAACGATTTACTACCACAATACCGATAATACAAAGTTAGTTGGTGATTGGATGCTTGCTACTAATGACATGAGCAAAGACCTATTAATAAAGCTGGCAGTGAATTCAGATTCCACTGCGCCAATTAAGAATTCGCCTGTGACTTTGAACTTTGTAGATGATCAAAACCACAAGACGCTTGATACAGTGACAAATAATCTTCGTTCCCAGTTATATAATGAAGCTCCTGATCCACTAGAGAATTTACATGATGCTTTGTACAGTACGGGAGCAGATGGTCAATTGCTCACGACACGTTCTTTCGACGGGTACTCGCTAGATACGACAACCCCTCTCACGAATGATGGGAATACGTATACCTATCATTACGTTAAAGACAAGTCCACCAGCGATAATAACCCCAGTACACCTATAGCCACGACCATACCTGCAGAATCATCTAGTAGTGATTCAACTACCGAGTCTGGCACGGAACCTGCCACAGGCACCCCCGTCGCCGTCAAAGGCGAAGCCGTCTATGCAACCAAAAAGATTGGCCTTTACCGTCATGCTACGTTTACCAAGGCCAGTCGTCTTCACTGGTACGCCAAACAAGTAAGAACTAAGCGGCCCCAATTTGTCGTGACCGGTTATGCACACTCTAAGAACGGCCTTCTGCGTTACCAGATTCGTGACGTGAACCACACCGCCAAGACCGATGGACAACGTGGCTATATCACCGCCGACGAGGCTTACGTGACGCCGACCTACTATCAAAAACGGCCGGCGATGGTTCAAGTCATCAGTAACCATGGCATCAATGTTTACCGTCACATCGATTTATCTGGTCGGGCTGTCCGTCACTACCATCGTGGTAGCGTACTGAAGATTAAAGACATTCAGCGACACAACTTGACCACGCGGCTAGTCTTGGCTAATGGCGACTACCTTACTGGAAACAAGACGTTAGTCATCAAGAAATAGGATCGTAATCATGACCAATTAGCACTTATGTAAGGGCACCTCAGCTCATCACCGAGGTGCCCTTTTAAAATCTAATTCGTGTTCTCACACCACCGGCTTCACCTCATGCACGGCGGCCTTCACCTGGTCACCCAAGCGGTGAATGCCGGCGTCGATGGCCGTGGGTGTCAGGCCGCTAAAGCACAGACGCAGGCCGTTGTGGACGTCACGGTTCGGGTAGAAGTTGGTGCTGGGCACGTAACTGACGTGGGCGTTAGGCGTGACCTGGTCGCGTAGGAGCTCACCAGTGTCGATATCTGCTGGCAAGGTGACCCAGTCGAAGAAGCCCCCGGCTGGCGTGGTGAATTGGGCCTCGTCCGGGAAGTATTTGCCCAGCGCCGCCACCATGGCCGCACACTGCACGCGGTAGTGGTCCTTGAGGATGTTGACATGGGCGTCCAGGTCATTGGCCGTCAGGTAGGCGTCAATCGCTGCGTGGGTCACGCCGGTCGCCTCCAGGTCGCTGGCCAGCCGCACCTTCATGATGGCGTCCAGCAACTCCCCGTCGGCCACCAACCACCCGGTCCGTAAGGCGGGCATCAAAATTTTCGACAAGCTGGACACGAAGATGACGCGGCCCTCGGTGTCAAAGCTCTTGATGGCTGGTAACGGTGTTTGGTCATAGCCCAAGTCGCGGTACGGGGAGTCCTCGAGGATGATGAAATTATAGCGATTGGCGAGGGCCACCAGCTGTTCGCGCTTGGCCACGCTCATGGTGATGCCCGTGGGATTGTGGAAGTCCGGCACCGTGTACAACAGCTTGATGCCTGGATGGCGTTTTAAGGTGGCCTCCAGCTGATCAAGGTCGATGCCATCCGATTGTAGGCCCACACCGTAATACGTCGGCTGGTAGAGGTCTAAGGCCGCCAGCGCCCCCACGTAGGTCGGCACCTCGACCGCCACCTCGTCACCCACGTTCAGTAGCGCCTTAGCCACCAGTTCAATGGCCTGTTGCCCACCGACCGTCAAGACCACGTGATCGGCGTCCGTCGTGACCTGACCCCATTTACCGATCCGCGCCGCCAGCTTGGCCCGCAACGCCGGATTGCCCTGCGGATTCTGGTACTGAAACAGGTGCGCGCCCTGCTTGGCGATGGCCGTATTGAAGGCCCGCTGGACCGCCGCCACCGGGAACAAGCTCTCATTGGGACTGCCGGCCGCAAACGAAATGGCGCTGGGGTCCGGGTCATTTGCGAACAGGCCACTCAACGCTGACGGCACATCTGGATTCGCACGAGTTGCCAACAAATCTTTCAACATGGAAATCACACACCTTTCTGACAGCGCGGGGCTGTCGGCTAATCAACGGTAGCTTCATGAGAGTGGGACGAAAAGCGGTGAGCTAGCGAGCATTAAGACTGATAAGCGAATAATCCCGGGTTTGGCTTGTTTGCTTATCAGTTTTAAGCGGAACCAGCCGCCTTTTGGCCCAGGTTTCGGCCCTATAGGCTTGGTGATACCACCTACCGGGGCACTTTGTCCCAAGCCCTAACCTTGCGTTCATGATAGAATATCGGTGCGTGAAAAGCTGGTTCAACTATTTGGAAATTACGTGAATGTAATTCATCTTTACCAATTTGGGTGGGGACCGGTTGGGCGGGTTGCTAGCTCATTTCACAGTTTTACCAAATTCCCCGTAACCCCACTGCTAATTCACTGCCCCAACCACCCATCTCTCGTTCCCCTAGCCGCACGCTTATGCTAAAATACGAGTAATGGAAAAACTGTTCATCTATTTCGACTTTACGTGAATCACATTCAACTTACGAACATTTTAGGGGGTGTCGTCGATGTTACCTTTTGCTTACCGCGTCTTCCAAGCTATCGTGCAAGAACAAACCTTTTACCGAGCGGCCCAAACGCTGAACGTCACGCCCTCAGCCATCAGTCACTCCGTCAACCAATTGGAAAAGGAGCTGGGCTTTCCGCTCTTCATCCGCAACCGCACCGGCGTCGAGCTGACACCGGACGGGGAAAACGTCTTACCCTTGATTCAGGGAGTCATCAACGCCGAGGACCGGCTCCAACAAGCTGCCGCCAACATCAACGGCCTCAACGCCGGGTCGGTGCGGCTGGGGGCCTTCTCCTCCGTGTGCATCACCTGGCTGCCGCCCATCATTCGGCAGTTCAAGCAAGACTACCCGCAAATTGACATCAACCTAGAGCAGGCCGGCTTCAGCGACATCGCCGCCGCCGTCAAAACGGGCCGGTTGGACCTGGGGCTGTCCGCCTTACCGGTCGCCGAAAAGTTGACCGTCCTGCCGCTGGTCAAGGACGAAATCTACTGCATCACACCGAGCGATTTCATCCCCGCCAACCGGACCACCGTCACGGCCGCCGACTTGGTCGATCAAAACTTCATCCTCCAACGTGGCGACTACGACAAGGACACCAAGGCCGCACTCGACCACTACCGCATCCGACCGAACGCGCTCCGGTTCTCCATTGATGACCAGTCGATTCTGGCCATGGTCGAGGCTGGCATGGGCATGGGCATTTTGCCCGAACTGGCCTTGGAACGGGTCAGCGGTAACGTCAACGTGTACCCGTTCGACACGCGTTTCTACCGGACAATCTGTCTGGTGGTCAACTCCGAACAGGCCAAGGCGCCCTCGACCGCCAAGATGATTGCGGCCATCACGAGCTACGTTGCCAAGGCCTATCCGGATAAGGTGTTGGAACATCCGCATGTGGGGTAGTGCTAGGTCTGTCCGCCTTACCGTTCGCTAGATATGAGTTGGAACGCGGTGGGCGCCGGGCCAAGCCAAAGTGCGGTCTTGACCCTCACCTTGAAGCCGATAACCCGCGTCTCCAAGGTGCCAGTTCCCTAACCAGCAAGCTGCTAAGGGAACTCCCACGGCTGAACTCATATCTAGCAAACTCTCGGCTACGGTGGCGATTGGCAGTGATAATCAACTTAATACCCCACCGCTGATGCGTATTAACACCACTAGTTACTACACTCCTAGAAATTGAATTAACATTTTTAATCGATCCAAGTTAAAGCCACCAACAGAGACGCGCCATTTCGACGCGTGCCTGTTGGTGGCTTTTTAATCATTTTGACCGTCATTGATTGGTTTCAAAGCTGGGACTGCTCGATATTTCCCCAGGATATAGTCCTTCCCATAACTGGCATCATTCCGGACCTTTTTTCCCGACGGCTCAACAATCGTGTCCAATGAATACAGGTCTGACACACCATCCTGATTCTTGTCCACAAACCAAATTTCATCGCGTCTGAAATTGCTTCGGTCGAGTGTATACAGTTCTTGGGTAGTGAAAATCAGTTGTGCCCCGTGCGGATTCGTACTGGTGTTGTGGAATATCAATAGGACGTACCGCAACAGTAAGGGGTGTAGCTTGGCGTCCAGCTCATCAACCAATAGCGTACCGCCCGTATCCAATACTTGTTTCAAATCTACGTACAGCATTAACATCTTGCGTGTACCACTGGATTCATCACTAATTGACGTTTGTTTCAGTTTGTCGGTTCGCGGATCACGGTGAAAGGTCACCACCTGAAACCGCTCATCTTCTACTTCCGGCAAATCGCGCTTGATAACGCCCAGCTCTTCAATTCCCACGTCAATCGCATGACTGAAATTCTCAAACGCTGCCTTTTCTTTAGGGTCCCGCAACAGCTGAATCATCCGACTAGATGCTCGGCCTGTAAAACTTCTGAGCTTAATTGATTCTGTTCGTGGATTGCCATAATCCTTGATTGCCAAGTGTTCAAACCAATCACTCACTTCTCGAACGATTGGAATATTCAGGTTGGCCAGCGCCGATAAAAATAACGACCCTTTACCGATTGCTGGACTGATGGCCTGCACTGCCGCATTCTCCATTAGTATTCCCGTCACCGTGTCAGCCGTGCGATCTAAAATGTTCAAATAACGTTCTTCTACCTTAGATTTATCCCGTTGATAAAGGAATTCCGAAGTGACAACGCCCTTCAAATACCCAAACCCGTACTGAAAGATATTGGTTTCAGTAGAAAATAACACACTGAATTCTGTTGGCGTCTGGTCATCTGAAAACCAGTACGGGGTAACTCGGCGCTGGTACTGCTCACTGACAAAGGACCGACGAACCAGTGCTCTCATCAATGACAAGGCCCGGATGACCGTCGTCTTCCCAGAGGCATTCGCTCCGTACAAGGCCGCTAACTTTAGCACTCGTTCATGTAGCACATCTACGACAACATCGGCTGGCAGCTCTTTCAATGCAGTCGCCGTTAGGTCTAGCGTCACTTCATTCCTGAAACTTTTGAAATTCTTGATAGTCAATTGATGGAGCATAGGCTCACTTCCTTTTTCTCTTTAGAATATCCTATTTAATTGTTTTTTCAATTATTATCGATTTTTTCTCAAATATTTCTATTTTGCCTATTATTCGGGATTTACCTTCTTCATCGTTTTCTATCTGGTCATCCCCACCTACCACGATTTTTGGCGGTCTTCTGTGGCCAAGTCCGCGACGCCCATCGTTTAGCAACTGCACCACACTATTAATCCGAAATATAATTATCCACAAAACCAATTCATCTCCGGATTATCGTGATATAATTATAAAGTAATTTTGCATCTACATAAATGAAGGGAGAAATCATGAATAAGTTGCCTAAATTTTTAGCTGTCGGTTTGGCTACCCTTAGTATGGGGGTCGTTACGCTCTCCGCCCCCACGTTACCGGCTGCCGCTAAAACCAAGGCTGCTAAAGTGATCAGCACTAAGAAGCTGGCCAAGCCCCGTTACTACGCCAATGGTGGGCACCTTTACACCAGCACCAAGCTCACCAAGAAGGCCAAGCACAATTTCACGCTCATCAAGTCGCCGCTCTCAGCGACTAAATCGGCGAAAGTCAAGAAGCCCAATGGTAAGACGGCCACTTACTACTACGTTTCTCAGAAAAAAGGCACCGTCAAAGGGTGGGTGTGGCAAGGCTATTTAAACCGCACCAAGAACTACGCCCAACGTCGCTCCGACATCCGTCGCGTCAAAGCGCTCGCCCGTTATTTCCCGAAAGTCAAGGTGGAAAAGGGCTGGGAAGATGAAAGTACTCGCACTAGCATCATCTACGACTGTAACCGTGCCAAGTTAGCCACGGCCTATTTAAAGGCACCTTTGAAAGGGTCCATCGACTTTAGACCCATCGGCATCGGGGACGCCATCGCCGAGATGTACGCTTCAGACCCCAAAGAATCTCGGGCTATTCTGGCCGCTTACAACATCTTCAAAGGCCGGTTCGATCACAAGACCAATGCTAAGCTGGCCAAGACCCAAAAGCTGGTCCTCAAGCGTATTTCACAATACAAGGATCCTTCAGACTACCACTCTGACTTCTTGGAAGAAGCTACCGAGAAACTCACCAAGCAGTTAATCGCCGCTCTCAAAACCATCAATTAATTCCAATGGAGGTCTTCACAATGAATAAATTTATCAAGACAACCGCTGTGAGTCTCGTTGCCCTCAGCCTAGGCGTTTCATCCCTGCCAACTACCACCTTACCCGCACTGGCTAAGACCAAGGCGGCGAAGGTCCTCAGCTCCAAGAAACTAAAGAAGACGGCCTACCACGTCAATGGCGGCTACCTCTATTCCAGTACGAAGCTGACCAAGAAGTCCCACAAAGCCTTCAAGTACCTGAAGACCACCTTCTACGCCACCAAGTCCGTTAAGCTCAAGAAGCGCAACGGCAAGACGGCTACTTACTACTACGTCAAGAACAAGCGTGGCAACGTGAAGGGCTGGATCTGGAAAGGTAATTTGAAGAAGGTCAACACCAAGGCTTTGGCCCGGCGCAAGTCGGATATCAAGCACGTCTTAGCGGCAGTGCGGGCGATGTCCTCTGGTGACCAATCGGATGCTTTAGATGCATTTAAAGACGTCACGACCAGCAATGCATATGATGACTACAGTGGCTTGCCTGGAGTCATTCAAAATATCCATGGTTTTTCCGCAAAAGATGGTCAGGCTACCATTCAGGCTGTAGCCAGCTTTAAAGGTCGGTTTAATTCTGTAACCAACGCCAAGTTAGTTGCTATGAGCGACCAACTCGCTGAGACAATCTCTGCAAGTGACGATCCTACTGACGACTCAGATATTTACCAAGCAAGCGAAAACCTCGGAGAAACACTAGCAGATGCCGTGGCAACGTTAGATTAACTCCATTAACACTACCTGCTAAATCAAATACCATCAACGCTCAGCCATTATCTTCGACGAGCGTTGGTGGTATTTTTATTTTGGTTGCCGTCCCCATTTTAGCGCCAGCCTTATCCGCTTATTTATATTACACCATATAATATTAATTATAAGTGTATTTAATAGGGATTATCTATCCCGTGTGTTACCATGACTTTATAGCGAAAGGAGGGATCTATTTGCGTAAATTCACAGCACAGTTACCCGCTTGTTCTGATGTGAAGTCCACCGATCTACCGTCAACGGCTCATCTGAACCAAGTGGATCGAACACCCCGATCAAGACCGCAATCACTAGGCACTTAAAGGTTGCCCACCGAAGATGATTAGTCGAGGCGGATAATCTTTTGAACTATTACCGTATATAGCCGCAAAAGAGTTAATTTTAGTGATTTGTCACAGCTTTTCCTATCGCGACTTTAAAACTAGCCCCAGTCAACCGCTTGATTACGTCAAACAGCCAATCGTTAAGGGCCTTTTTCGTCACCATGTACATAAGGTCTGCACGTCACCCATCACTGCCATCAAACTATAATGGAGGTCTCCACTATCATGAATACCCTTATTAAAACAACTACCGTGAGTCTCATCGCCCTGAGCTTAGGCGCTGTGGCCCTACCCATCGCCACCTTACCCGTACACGCCAAAACCAAGGCGGCTACAGTTCTCCCCGGCATCCATATTTTGAACAAAAAGACTGCCTACCACATCAAGGGTGGTTACATCTACGCGAATACGCAACTGATCAAGAAGACTCACAAGTCCCTGAAATACCGGAAGACCAACTTTTACGCCTCCCAGGCCGTCCAGATCAAGAAACCCAACGGCAAAACGGCAACTTACTACCACATCCAAAATAAGCGTGGCAACGTTAAGGGCTGGATCTGGAAGGGCCACCTGAAAAAGGCCAACGCCAAGTCCTCGTCTCAATATGTAACGGGCCACATCTACACGTCTTAGCAGCAATGCCGATGGTGCCTCCGACATTGCTAACGCCGTTCAAAATCTTAGTGAAGCCCTGGCAGATGCCCTTTCGACGTTAAAATAATTGTGTTAACAGCCAGCTGTTAAACCAAATACCATCAGCGTTCAGCCGTTAGAGGCGGGGCGTTGGTGGTATTTCCTGTCATCCCACACAATATGAAGCCGCTAAGATCATCCTAGAATTTTAACTATCAGAGCATATCACCGATGGCGACTGTCTCTCACAAAATACACTTCTGCAATTTTTATGTAAGATCACACTGTCGAAACAGCGTGATTGCGGGTAAATACCCACGAAACGGTTCTTATCCGTGTTGACGCTTCAATCTAAGCCCTAGCCAGCCCAGCATCCCCGTCAACAAGGCCACGCCCCAGATTGCGGACGTCGGTTGGTCACCAGTCTGCGGCAGCGTCGTCGCACCGGTAGTCGATACCGGTTGCGTCGCGGCGTTCGCTGGCGTCACGTGGCTGTGCGCCAATACTGTGACCTGGCCGGCCGACTGACTGCCCGTGGCACTCGGCGGCGTCAGCCCTGGCAGCGCCGTATCCCCAGCACCATCATCCGTGACCGTCCCCGGTTGGTGGGCACCCCCCGGCGTACCCGCGCCAGGTTGGGACCCGGTATTATGATTGCCAGTGTTGTGGTCTCCGGTCCCTTGACCGCCAGGAGTATCGGGTTGACCACCATCCTGACTGCCGCCTTGGTCGCCATCTTGCCCGCCAGTCTGACCACCACCCTGATCACCCGACTGATTGCCGCCATCCCCATCCGGCGTCTCTTCGTCCGGTGCTGGTGCGGGCGTCGTCGGTCCTGGTTCTCCTGGCGTCGTTGGGTTGCCACCCTCATCCGTTCCCGGTGGTGTTGGCTTGTCTGGTCCCTCCGCGTCGGACTCCTCTTCCGCGTAAACGTAGGTCACATCAATCGCGTTATCCCCGTACACACCCGTGGCGTTGTCCGGTGTCGTTTGCAGGACGTAATGCGGAATCGTTTCCGGCGTCGTCGCGTACGCTTCACCGACCAGTCCCGGCTTTAACGTAGTTGACGGCGCAATTTCAACGCCCGCTTCATCTACGTAATGGACCGTTACGTCAGCCGCACTGTGGGAAATCGCGTATGGCTGAATCACCGCAAAGTCCAGCGAGCCGCCAGTGGGGTTGTGAACCCCGGTCAAGTAATAGTAGTCCGGCAATGGGTCAACCAGAATGCTGTCATTACCGGGCCATGACGTGGCGCCCGGCTGCTGGTTTTGAATATTGGTATAGTACACGCCGCCGTGACCGTCTGGCTTCGGATTGCCGCCCGTGAAGTACACGTGGTACGTGTGTTGGCCGTTCACATAAAATAGTGGCTGGGCAACGCCAACCGTCACCGACAGCTGGACCACTTCGCCGTCAATCGTGGTACAAGCCACTTGGAGGTGGCCCTCACGATCGGCCTCATTGATCAGCACTGAATCGAGTAAAATGAACTGCCCCGTGTAGGAAAAGTTGTTCGGGGCATGAGAAACGGTGTTGTTCAGCGGCGAAAAGTCCTGAATGCAGTTGTAGGCCAAAAACAGGTTCTCGAGGTGCTGCAGGTTGGTTAACGGCGTCACGTCATGGACCCGGTTGTGCTGCAGGTCCAAGGTCGTCAAGTGTTGGAGGTTGGCCAGTGGCGTCACGTCCACGATGTCCCCGTAAAAGGCGCCGGTGCCCACGTCCAGCGTGTTGGTCAACATAATCGTTTCCAAATTAACAGCGTGTTCCAGGCCCACCAGTGAAAATTCCGTGTGGCCGTCGATGTAGGTGCCCATGCCGTTGTGGCCCACGGCAATCAGCTTCTTCAAGCGGGCCAAATCCTCTTGCGTGATGTCAGCGACCGTCGTCCAGGTCTTGTCATCGGCGTTTAGTTCCTGTAAAGCCGCCAAGACAATCTGTTGCAACTGCTTGTTGGGCATCCACAGGTCGATGGCCGGAGTCTCCTTGGTGTGGCTCACGGTCATGGTGGCTGGCTTGGTCAGCTCGGCTTGAACCAACGCCACGGCCGGTTGGGTCCACCCCGTCTCGAGTGCACTTGGCAAGTTCGCCAGGTCCGGCCGGGTTTCCGGCACGGTCACTGTAGCCGCGGTCGTGACTGGCGTCGGCGCAACGGCGGGCTTCGTCATCGCGCCAGGCGTGACCTGGTCGGTTGTGGTTGGGGCCACGTCACTGATGGGGTCTGCCGTGATCGTTGGCGTTGCGGGGACTGCGTCAGTGCTTGGTTCGTCGGTCGTACTGAGTGCGGGTGTTGCATCAGTCGGCGCCTCGTCGGTCGTACTTGGCGCGAGGTCGCTGGTTGGCTGTTCGGTCGGTGTGTCGGTCGCAGTTGGTGCCGTTTCGGCTGTCGTGTCGTCTGTGATCGGTGTGTCCGTCACGTCTGCGGTTGGCGTCTCAACGGTTGCCGCGGGCGTGGTGTTCGATTCGTCGGTTGTGTCCGTCGGCACGGTCACCGCATCAACGGCTGGTTTTGTGGTGGCTGCCGCGTCGGTCGTGGTCGTTTCATCGTCGGTCGTATTTACTTCATCGGCCGTTGCCGACCCAGCAGTAGTTGACTCGGCCGTCAATGTATCACTCGTCGAGGTCACCGGGGCGGCAGCTACTTCACTGATCGCCGTATCTGCCGTATCGCTAGTCGCCGCCTGAGCCGACCAGCCCAGCCCCATCACGCAGGCCCCGCTAACGATACCAGCGATGACCCACGACTTCCCCTTCTTATACATCTTGAAACGTGTCTTCAATTCCATTTTTGGTTGCATCATTGTTCTCCCCCAGAATAATTGGTCTTCGTCAGTCCCCGGTATGAAACCGGTTTCCAACGTCATGCCCACAGTATAAAAAAATCGTTTGGTCACGGGTGAAATAATTACAAATTAAGCCTATATTTTTTGCTAGTTGAATTTTCAACCGTTTTTCACTGATAGGTGGATAATGTTTTCATTTTTCACGCGTTGTTCTAAAAATGGCCGGCTCCCTCGCAGGAAAGCCGGCCATTTTCAGGTGATCAGTTCAGTTTCTTAAGTCAGACGTTAGACGGCCGGCGTTACGGTATCGCCCAACAGGTTGGTCTTCGTCGTTTCGATGATGTCGGCGCGCACTGGGGTAGCGTAGAGATCCACGCCGTCCTTGTTGAACAACTTGGCCGCGGCAATCTCATTCATCAGCTTTTGCACATCGTCAGTGGTGAGGTCCGTGTTGACGTACTTCAACCGCAAGTGCTTGATGCGCAAGTCGGAACCCTTAAAACTCAATTCTAATGCTTTCATTTAATTACTCCCTTTCAGTTGACTGAGTGACAGACGTTAGGCAACGGCCGTTTGCGTGGCCACGGTTGCGGCGTGAAATGGTAGGCCGGTCAAGCCAGCGAGGTAGCCGCCAAAGGCTTCGATCTGTTTGGCTTCGGGCGTTGCGACCGCGTTTTGTAAAACGATCTTTACGGGGCGGTCAACGTCGGCGCCTAAGATAAAGGTGATGGTGGTCTTCTTCCAGTTGGTTTGCATGGTGGTGCTCCTCTCATGTTGCGAAATTTTTATAAGTGGTTGGCCAACCCTTATACTCTTACTAACGAAATCCAACCGGAATTTGTAACCCCCTAAAGCCAAATTAATTAAAAAATTTTTCTGGCGGGGTTAAATGATTGACCAATCGGCGGATGAGCGTGCGGCGCCATTTGTACACCGTATTGCGGCTCACGCCATGTTTAGCGGCAATCTCATCGGCCGTCAACTGGTCGATCAGCGTGCCCACCAAGAAGCGCCACTCACCGGTACTGCCGGAGCCCCCGATGACCTTTAGCAGGTAGCGGCGAAAATCCTGTTGCCCGATGGCGTCTAAAATATCGTCGTCGCTGGGCAACACCTCTAACAGTGTCGTCTGGTCGCCGTCTTCTTGTCGGTCATTTTGCTTGCGGTCCCGGCGTAACCGGTCTAACAGCGCCCAGTAGATCTTGCGTTGGGCGTAGGCCAGAAATTGGTGCGGCTTGGCTTCCGGGTCATCGGGAAAGTCGACGTAGACTTCCGGGAACAACAGCCGGGCCTCTTGCAGATAGTCCTCATAATCGGGATGCGCGGGGCGCAGATGCAGGCGTTTGAGCGTCGCGTACAAAATCATTTCGTGGTCGCCGGTATATAGAAATTTATAAGCAGCGGCGTGTGGGGTCTGTTGCATGTTGAATCATCCTCTCAATTCTGATGATCCATGGCCATGGATTAGCCCCCACTTTACCGGACGTTGTCAGTGAGGACCAACCGGGAAAATTTCGCGAAAACGGGGGTATTTTTTCCCACTTTAGGCGTACTTTTGGGCCGCAACTTTGCAAAACGGCGTCAGGTGACGGTTTCGTGAAAATGACGAAATTTGTTGGATTGTTGGTAATTTTTATTTTGGGGGTGATTTTTATTTTTGGACCCGTTTGACTGATTTCAAGGTCACTGATTTCGCTAAAAGACTGGTATAGTGGGTGATTAGCAACAGAACTTAACGCGCTCTATTTAGCCGCCTCACTGTCGTCTTCCCCTCAGTTCTCGCAACCGCAAAATCTTTTTGCCTGTTTTTTGTTCAGAACACTAAAAATTGTGGTATAAATAATTATGTAAACAGTTTTAAATACTTATTTGAGGGGACTTAGAGTCATGAAAAAAGCAGTTTTGTTAACGGCCGCAGCCACTGCTGCCCTGCTCTTCGGTGGGACGACGACACTGGCACACGCCAAGACCTATACGCAACATGGTAACGCGCTGGCAAATTACAATGTCAACAAGTATAAAACCGTGAAAAACAAGAACCTGTTCGTTAAGCGCTACACGTTCCAGCAGAGTTACACGAACATTTTCCAGACCAGCCCAACCAGCATTTCCAGCACCAAGGGCAAGAAGGTCACGTTCAAATCCAACGTGTTCCTGCCAGTGACCTACAACCGTTCCGCTGACTGGGGCAATCCCCAAAGCGAAGTGCTGTCCAAGGATGGCAACACCTTGTATGAACTGATCACCACCAGTTCCCAAAGCACGGAAGGCTGGATCGTCCGCTATAATCTGGGCGCACTCCGGAGTCAATTTGGTATCAGCACGTCACACATGGACGCCCTGCGCCGCGCGACTTACGACCACTCCGTCAACAAGATGACCAGCACCGACAAGGCCATCATGAAGTACGTCAAGATTGGGCCGAAATTTAACACGGGCCACGGTCAATCACTGGCAATGAACCCCAAGAACGGCCAACTCTGGTTCATCGGTGCGCCCGTCAAGGTTCACTCCAATGTGCAACAAGTCTCAACCTCAACCTTGAAGCCAACCAAGAAGATCAACTTCATGTTGAAGAGCACCGTTACCATGGGCTCCAACCTGACGTTTGACAAGAAGGGCAATGCCTACTTCTTCACGTACTCCAACGGTGGTTGGGCGCCTAAGGGTGCGGTCAAGATCTACAAGGGTAAGATCAACCAGAAGTCTGTGAAGTTCCACCTGATCATGCAAGGTCTGCGTTACCGTCCAGGGACCAAGCCACAGTCGATTGCATACAATGTTAAACGTAACCGGTTGTACTTCGTCTCCGACAGCAGTATTTCTTCCGTACCTGTTTCCAAGCTGGGCCATCTGAAGGCTAGCCAGGTCGAAGGGACTAACCTGAGCGGCAAGCGTGAGTTCGAAGGTATCCAGTTCACCAAGAACGGTGCGGGCTACCTGATGACGAACAAGGGTGCCGAGTTGATGAAGACCACAAACAATAAATTTTAGCTTATAATCAAGTTGGGTAGTCGCCGCGAGTGGTCCGCGGTGGCTACCTTTTTTTGCGCTTTGCCTGTCTGTTAGTTACATGGTGTGTACTGGCCGCCTTACCGTTCGCTAGACATGAGTTGGAACGCTGTGGACGCCGGCCCGAGCCAAGGAGCGGTCTCCGGCCTCAACTTGGAGCCAATAGTTCGCGTCTCCAAGTTGTCAGTTCCCTAAGCGCCGTGGCCCATGGACCGGAACGGCAATCATCATCGGCTGACCAATACAAATCACCTAACCGCTGCTGGCAACCACCCTTGTAGCCGAGAGTGGCGCGAAATCTAGGTTCAGCCGGGGAATTTAGCAGCGCTCCTTGCTGGTAAATTGGTGACTTTGAGACGTGGCCTTCGGCTCAAAGCAAGTGCTGAGACCGGGCTTTGGCTCAGAACGTCCTCCCCCAGCGTTCCAACCTAGATTTCGCGCCACGGTAGGCGGCCAGACCTACACCAACATAGTGGACGATTGGCAGCCACCCTTGTAGCCGGAGGTCCGTCAAATATGAGCTCAGCCGTGGGAGTTACCTTGGCGGCGCGCTTCATGCCGGTTAGGTAACTGGCGTCTTTGAGACGTGGTCTTCGGCTCGAAGATGAGGTGTCGAGACCGCCCCTTGGCTCGACCCGTCCGCCCACCGCGTTCCGGCTCATATTTGGCAGACCGGAGGCGGCCAGACCCAGCCGTCAATAAAGGTGTTAATCGCACAATCAGTACCGAACCAGTAAACAAACGGCCGCCGCAATGTTATACTGGCCCCGAGGTGGGTTTCAGCCCATCTGTGAAACACACCATAACTCAATCTCCAACAAAGGGAACACTGATGTCGCGGTCGGCATCGATGGTCCCTTTGCTAATCTTTGGTAACCAAAAACGTGCGCCGACCCTCGCTGTGGTCAGTGCACGTTTTTAGTTAGAACAACGCATCGGATTGCCGCCAACGCTACCGATTGGCATTTACCGGTAGGCAGCTGGCAAATGATTTGATCGTCAAACACCCCGGCAACCACGCCATCCAAGAGCTGGATCGTCTGGTTGTCATCCACCACGTTTAACTGCAAATGGACCGGCTGTTGACTGCGCCAGGCTGCGGCGAGTCGCTCACTGACGACCGCCGCAGTTTGTTCAGGCAAGGGCTGTTCCACCTGCTCGGCCGCATGCATTTTGGCCAAAGCACTGGTGTGGTCAGACAAGTAGAACCCACCCCACTTCAACATGCCGCGATCGTGATAATCACGGGCAAAGAAGTTCTGGGCGAGGTCGTCATTGTCAGTCTGATGCAAGATCATGACGCCTCGCTTCCTAACGAATCCAGCGCTGACTCAGGGGCCAACGCACCCGACCGAAGTCGACGAAATTCAGCGTGAGCGCCGTGTCCTGCCGCACCTGCGTCAGTACCCGTTCCAAGACGGCCAGGTCGGTGGTATGGAGCGAATGGAGCGGAATCGACCGTTCGCGGTGATTTTTTCGTTTGATGTCTAAGAAGAAATTGAAGACGTGGCCGTACTGGTTATTGATCACGTCCAAGCGATACTGACAGTGCCACTGGGCCGTGAATAGCGGTGCCAGTCGGCTTAAAATCAGCTGGGCTTCCTTGGTCTCATCAATCAAAGCTATTCCCCCCATTGTGACCGCCGACTAACGATGCCCGCCGCAACATGGTCCCGCCCTTGAGCAGGCTGCTGGCGGGAATCACGGCGGTCTTACCGAAACGATCCCGCAACTCGTCGATGACCCGGTCGAATTTATCGTCCTTGATCTGTCGCTGCGGGTCCTGAAATAAATCCAGTTGCAGGCGCCCACTGGGACTCAGACGCGACAACCCCACGCCCAAGTTGCGGACTGGTTGGCCGTCCCAATTATCCCGAAACAACGTCAACAATTCCCGGATGATTGTCTGAGCGTTGTCGGTCGGGTCAATGCGTCGGCTATGATTGAACCCGCTACGCCCGTCGTCGGCTTGGCCATCCCAAGCAAAGCCGACGTACAGGCTGATGCACCCTGTCTGTTGGTGGTGATGACGCATGCGAGCGGTCGTTTGCTGGCCAATCTCTCGTAAGACCAACTCAATCTCCCGTTGGACCTGATAATCGCGCGGCAAGACCTGCGAGTTGCTCCAGCTCTTTTCCTTGGGTGGCCGTACCTGCGTAAAGTGGCTACGGTCGATGCCCCAGGCCAGTGCAAAGAGTTGCGCGCCAATCAGGCCCATCGTCTGCTGCAGTTCATACGGGTTCACGTGGGCCAGCTCCCCCATACTGTGAATGCCCAGGCGCTGAAGATGCGCGGCGGTGCGGCGACCAATACTCCACACCTTCGTCAGGTTGGTGATTGGCCAGATGTAGCGGGGAAAATTCTCGTAGGTCAGGCGACCGATCAATTCGTGGTCGTGTTTGGCCTGCAAGTCCAACGCCAATTTCGCTTGGACCGGATTCTCCCCGATACCCACGGTGGTGTACAACCCCAACTCGTGGCGAATCCGTAGCTGAATCTTGCGGGCGACTTCCTCCGGTGTGCGGCCAAATAACCGCCAGGACTTGGTCATATCCAAAATGGATTCGTCAATGGAGTATGGAAATAGGTCGGCATCCGCCACGTACTCACGGAAGATTTTATTGATGGCAAGATTCTTTTGAATGTACAAGTTCATCCGCGGCGGTACAACTAAGATACGGGAATCATGCGGCACTTCGTATTGGCGCGACACATTACTGATACCAAAGAGTTTCTTGGCCATCGGTGACGTTGCCAAGACCAGCCCTGAGCCCGTGTTATCGGCCTCGGACATCACGACGATGATCGACTGTAACGGATTCAGTCCCCGCTCAACGCTCTCGACGCTGGCGTAAAAGGACTTGTTGTCGATCATAAAAAACAGACCGTGTGGCTCTTGCGAATAGTCCATGACGTATTCCCCCTCTCGTTGTTCTCATTATACGAACACTTGTTCTAATTTACAAGGGGAACAGGCAAATTAATTTGTCGTTTTTTATCTGCTAAATGTGATTCATCTCACAATTAGCAGGCGTAAGTCGTAACCAATTTGGGGAAATATTTTGACATTCCCTAAACCAAATCGGTCAGTTAGCTTACTCACCCATTTGGACATTTTATTAACGAATATATTGCAGAATGGTCATATTTTAATAGCTTTTATTTGGTAGTCGTGTTAGAATGTACTTGTGAAGTTAGCCCTAGTCAACTAGCTTCCTCAACTTTGGAACAGGTCTGGTTTGCCGCACTTAAACACGGTGAAATCGGGCCTGTTTTTTGTTGTTTTAGACGATAAAACCGACTGTTACAGGTATTTCAGAGTGGCTAAGACAGCATCCTTACCAATTTAAATGATTTACGGGTCTCCACAAAAAAACACGCCCCCCGTTCAACACAATTTGAACGTGAGGCGTGTCCGTTTCTATTTGGCAAAGGCTTGGCGCATGGCTTGCGTGTCCGCATACGGGTCGGTACTCTGCGTCAACAGGGTAATGACCGCAACGCCCGCCGCTCCGGTCGCCGCAATGGCTGGCAACGACTTGACCGTCACGCCGCCAATCGCCACGATGGGCACGTTGGCCTGTTGCACGAGTGCGGCCAGACCATCGACGCCCATGGCCGGATCCGCGTCGTCCTTGGAAACGGTCGGATAGATGGGACCGCTCCCGATGTAGTCGATGCCGCCGATCTGGTTGGCCGCGGCAACTTGCTCAGCCGTATTGCACGACAACCCCACGAACATCCGCCGACCATCGACCTTTTTGATGACCTGCTGAATCTTCTGGTCGCTCTGACCCACGTGAATGCCGTCCGCATTGAGCAGGATGGCCAGATCCACGTCGTCATCCACGATAAATGGCACATTGGCCTCATGGCATTGCACGCGCAAATCGCTTCCCAGCGCCACCCGCTGCTCCTCATTTAACGTGCTAGCACCCTTGTCTCTGAACTGAAACGCCGTGATACCGGCATCCAGCATGGTCGCTAACACCTTGCGCAAATCTTGACCGGGAACGTCTTGGCTCCCCGCCACAAAATAGGCCCGTAACAGACCTGATTCAAACGTCACTGACATTATTCAGCGCCTCCTTGATTGTAAGCCCAATGATTCAACGGTCCGTGACCGTGGCCGACCGCGATTGGATTGGCGATGGCCGCCGTCACGTAGTCCTTGCCGATGCGAATGGCCGTTTCAAAGTCCTTGCCCTTCGCCAGTTCGGCGGTAATGCAAGACGACAGCGTGTCACCCGTGCCGTGAGTCCGCACCGTATCGACCCGTGGTGCCGTCAGCCAAAATGACCGACCGTCCGCCAATAAGACGAAATCACTGGCCTTGTCCGGCGTGGCTTCGTGACCACCCTTGATGATGATGTTCTTGGCCCCCAAGTCTTGCAGTGCGACTGCCGCCTGTTCCATGTCAGCCGCCGTGGTGATCTTTTGCTCAGTCAAGCGTTCGGCTTCCGGTAAATTCGGCGTCAACACATCCGCCAGTGGGACCAATTCCTCACGTACCGTGGCCACGGCATCATCTGCCAACAACGCCGCGCCCCCCTTGGCAATCATCACCGGGTCAACCGTCAATGGGCCGAATTGGTATTTCTTCAAATTTTCCACGACGCCATGCACGTGAGCCGCATCGGCCAGCATCCCCGTCTTGCAGGCCCGAATCTTCAGGTCGTCCGCCAAAGACGCGAATTGTTCGTCGATCAGCTTTTGCGGCAAGGCCATAAAGTCCTGCACGCCCAGTGTATTTTGCGCGGTTACCGCGACGATAACGGCCGTGGCGAAGACGTTGCGCTCCTGCATCGTCTTCAGGTCAGCCATCACGCCGGCCCCGCCACCGCTGTCCGTCCCAGCGATCGTTAAGGTTTGTGGAAATTCATTTGCCATGGTTACCCATCCCTTCTGGTTCTGTTGCATTTTTTGATAACTTTTAAATTGTGTAGAGCTGCTCGCCTACGGCTGCCAGGAGTTCCGCCTGCTATGGGGGACACCTTCAGCCTGAGAAGCGGGCTTCCGGTTCGCTTCAAAGCCTCGCCAAACCCGCGAGTCTTCGAAGTCGCCCCACGCTGTAGGCTGAGAAAAGACCTCAGCCAACACCGTCGACACAGCTGGCTCCACTCCTGGCCTCCTCCGGCTAATACTTGTGACATTCAGCAACCAAACGTCAGCCCATTGTCTGACCACCAGCGTTGCCGTCTCAAGTAGCCGTTGCAAGCGACCACCACCGGAGCTGTGAGTGGCGCGAAATCTAGGCTCAGCCGGGGAATTTGGCAGCGGTCTGAGCTGACAAATTGGTGACTTTGAGACAGTGGTTTTCTGGCTCAAAGCAAGCGCCGAGACCGCCCTTTGGCTCGGGGCGTCCTCCCCCAGCGTTCCAGCCTAGATTTCGCGCCGCGGCAGGCGGCCAGTTTCCACAATATGCGGAACCCCTGGCAGCCGCAGGCATCTGGTTTCCGCCATTTACACGGTAGGTGACCACCAGTCTTATTCGAAAGCGGCAATGCCTTCGATTTCGGCGACGGTGGCGGTTTGGAGCTTGTCGAGGAGCTTCATGATGAACGTGCCGGCACCCAGGTTTGGCGTGGCGTCTGCGACCAATTGACCGATGGCGGCGAAGACCAGACAAGCCGTTTGGGCCGCCTCGAAGTAGTCATCGGTGACTGCGCAGAAGGCCGCCACGATGCTGGATAGCATGTCACCCGAACCGACGTGGACCTGGAACAATTTCGTTCCGTTCAAGACCTTGACCACCCGTTCGCCGTCCGTGATGACGTCGGTGGGACCGGAGAGGATGACCACGCACTTTAATTTCTGCGCGCAAGCCTTGGCGATGGCCGCCAGATCCCCGGAACCTTCGCCGGCGTCGATGCCCTTCGCTTGCCAGTCGACACCGGCCAGCGCCGCGATTTCGCCCGCGTTACCCCGAATCACGTCGGGATGGAAATCAGCCAACAGGCCGGTCGCCATTTGCATCCGGTATTTGACCGCGCCAACCGCCACCGGGTCGATGACCAGTGGCCGGTGTTGGCGGTTCGCCGACTGACCCACCGCGCGGATCTGGGTGACCTGCGTGGCCGTGACAGCGCCCAGGTTCAGGCACACTGCCCCCGCCAAGCCAACCATTTCGTCCGCTTCGGCCACTTCCTCAGACATGATGGGCGACGCGCCAATCGCGTTGATACCGTTGGCCACGTCTTGGACGGTCACGAAATTAGAAACGTTAAAGACGATCGGGTTTTGCGCCCGCAATTCATCGAGCAAAGTCACTTTCATTGGTGAAATCCTCCCTTGTACTATCTAATTCAGGCCAGCCTACCAGGTATGTGCGCTCGCATTTCTAACAGCCACCTAACTAATTGCGCGGCTGGGACCATGTGAGCGCTTTACATTTGGACAAAATAAAAACGGGAACCGCCTCACGATCAGTGAACCGGTGGCCCGTTGTTGGTGCCACGACACGTTCCCTTCGCAAGTCTGAACTTGACAGGTTCCAAGGGATCACGGTCACCCGTATCTCAGCCCAATCGTGGACACCCCTAGTGTTCTGGTTAAGTTAAGTATAACAGGTTTTCCAGGCATGGCAATGATTCTCGGATTAGCGGGCAAACCGTTCAGCCGCCTCACCAATCACCTGCCACAGGTGGTCGATCATCTTGTCCGACAAGAACCGCCGGGCCACTAAGATCTGACTGCCAGAACCCGCGTGATACCGAGTCTTGGGCCGCCGTGACAGCGCCGCCCGGTCGACCAACCGCGCAATGACACGCGGCTTGCTGGAGAACTGCTTGACCACGGTCAAAATGGCTGCGGCGCGGTCAGCCGTTGGTTTGTACGGCCCCTGCCCCGAGGTCGTGCGTAAATGCTCGGCGGCAATGTCAGCCCACTCGGATTGAATGGCTCCCGGTTCAATGACGACCGTCTGAATGCCCAGCGGCTCAAGCTCCAGGCGCAGGGCGTCCGAGAGACCCTCCAGCGCAAATTTTGACGCCACGTACCAGCTGGCCAGCGGTTGGGCGACCTTGCCGTCTACGGACGTGATGTTGATGATGCGGCCGCTGTGTTGTTGGCGCATCATGGGCAACACGGACTGAATCAGCCGCGCGGCCCCAAAGAGGTTCACGTCAAATTGGTCGCGGGCCTGGTCCATCGGCACATCTTCTAGGGCCCCCATCAAACCATAACCAGCATTGTTGACCAAAATGTCGACCCGTCCCGTTTCACTAACGATGCGGTCCACCACATTTTCCACGCTAATCGGGTCGGTCACGTCTAGGGCTAACGTCGTGATGCCCAAGTCGTCTAGGTCATTCATACGACTGACCCGCCGCGCGCCCGCGTAAACGATGACGCCGTTGCGGTGCAGGCTCCGTGCAATGGCGTTGCCGATGCCAGACGAGGCTCCGGTGACCAGCGCTACTTTTCTATGTGTCATACATATCCCTCCCAATTCGGTTCTACTGTCTTGTCTAAAACGCTTTGTCTCTAGAATAGCGAATTCCCGTAAGCGATTGCAATTAATCTGGCAAATTAGTGCTAACGTCGTTGTCTATCCGCCGTAGCCGGCCCGGGACTCCCACCCTATGGGGAGCGCTTCCAGCCTGAGGAGCGGTCTTCCAGCTCATTTGTGAGCCTCACCAAACCCGTGAGTCTCCCAAACGTCCCGTGCCGTAAGACCGGAAACCCACCGGCCTAACGCCACCGACACAGGGTTCCGTCCCGGGCCGGCTACGGCTCACAACAACATCGCCCACTATTTACCAGCTAGCTGCTTACTGTGCGTCACCACCACGTTTCTTTCTGAGACTTGTCCTCACAGCTGGTGATTGTCGTTTAGCCTTGCCAGCCAGACGCAGAATCCCGTGACAAGGGTGTTAGGTCGGCGTCTTCTGCCGGCCTTACAGCCTGGGACGACTTTGAGATGGCCGGGTTTGGGACAGCTCAAAGCGAGGCCAAAGACCGCTCCTCAGGCTTTGACCGGTCCCCATGGGATGGCCGCGTCTGGCTGGCAAGGCGGAATAAACAGCTAAATCACCAGCTGTTTGCGGTCGTTGTAGAAGCCGCGGTAGGCCCAGTAGCACGCCAGCACCGAGCCAATGCTGGTGGCCGACATCAGCATGAACGTGACCATAATCTGATATTTGATGGCCCGCACCGGGTCGACGCCGGCAAAGATTAATCCGGACATCATCCCCGGCAGACTCACGATACCGACCGTCTTGGCAGAGTCGATCGTCGGCTGCATCCCCGTCTTGATACTGTCCCGTAAAATTTCCTTGGACGCATCCTTCAAATCCGCGCCCAACGCTAATTTTTCCAACACCGCCTGCCGTTCCTGCTTGAACTGGGCATTGAGGTTGCGGTAACACAGGCCAATGGCAACCATTGAATTGGACGCAATCATCCCGGAGATTGGAATCATTTGCGACGGGATGAATTTAATCGCGCCCGCCAGCATCAAAACGCCCAGGGTGACGCCTGTGCTAATGAGGATGGCACCAATGGAAATCGGCAGGGCCCGCGGAATACCGTTGCTTCGCTGTTTCGCGTTATACCCGGCGTTAAAAATAATAATTAAAATTAAAATCGTGGTCAGCCAGATATTATCGACGCGAAACACGTATTTCAACAGATACCCAACCACAAATAGCTGGACGACGGCCCGGATGACACCAATGATCATGTCGCGGTCGATGCCTAATTTTTCCTTCCAGCCAATTGCCAGCGCAATGACGACTAGGCCCAGCGCCAACAGTAAAGATTGATTGTTCACAGCTAAATTCATGCGTTGCCTCCTACGATGCGGCCGTCCTTGACTGTGATCAGTCGTTTGGCCGCGTCGATTTCTGCTTGATCATGGGTGATGGCAATAATCGTCAGGTGGTCCTCTTGGTTAAACCGTTTGATAAGCGACCAGACGAACGCCTTGTTCTCGGAATCCAGCCCCGCCGTGACCTCATCTAAAATCAAGACTTCCGGGTAGACCATCACGTTGCGCAACAGGGCGACTCGCTGGCGCTGACCACCGGAGAGATCTGTGACCGCCTTGTCCAAATCACTGGCGGCCAACCCTACCACCTCCAGGCCTTCCACGGCGCGGTCTTGGTCAAACGGTAGCTGACGAATCTGGTAAGGGAATTGTAAGTTGTCCCGGACTGTGTCGCCAAAAAGCGTCGGCTGCTGAAAGCTATATGATACGCGGCGCCGGTAAGCCACCGGGTCGTAGCTTTCAATGGGCTGGCCGGCAAAAGTCAACTGGCCACTGGTCTTACTGAGGAGTGACGCGATGATGCGGACCAACGTGGATTTACCGCCACCGGATGGCCCGGTCACCGTCACCCACTCCTCCTTGTCAATATTCAGGTTGATGTCGGTTAGAATCGCCGTGTCATCGACCTGGTAGCCCACATTCTCGAGTTCGATCAAACTCATGGCACCTGCTCCTTTCTTGTTCTTTAGCGATCTGTTTCGTGGCACAAAATTAGGGCCGAAACGCTGGGACCACTGATTGCCGGCTGACCCTGGCAGATTGGTCCTTGTCAGTGACAGCGCGTTGCCTCCACTAGAACTAAGCTGATTGTCGCTTAGCAATCCCGTTGTAGCCGAGAGTCCGCCAAATATGGGTTCAGCCGTGGGAGTTCCCTTAGTGGCACGATTCACGCCACTTAGGTAACTGGCGTCTTTGAGACGCGCCTTTCCGGCTCAAAGGCGAGGCGTCGAGACCGCCCTTCGGCTCGACCCGTCCGCCCACCGCGTTCCGACCCATATTTGGCGGACGGTAGGCGGCCAGCTCACACTGTGTGGCCCCAAACCAGCCACCAAAAACATCTGCTTTCATTGTACCGAAACCCCAGCCAATCGCCTACGAAAACGGCTTTTAATTTTGGCCGGCCAAGGTCGCGCGCCCCGGGGGACGTGAAAGTTTGGTATAATGTTCAAGACCGTAAGTCTTTTCGGACTTAATGACTGAATTTCTAAAGAACGATGCGGGTGTCTGGTGTTGACCGGCACCCGGGTCACAGGAGATAAAATGGCAAATTTTGAATCACACAATCACCGTGGCGGCCGCGACCGCTACGCCCACAATGACCGTAACGACCGGCACAGTTACCGGGACCGCAACCGCGACAATCACGGGACTAGCCGTGGCTACAATGACCGGCGCCGCCAAGAACGGGAAAACCCCGGCGTGACCGTGGAAGTCGGCCAACGTTTTCCATTGACCATCAAACGCATGGGGATCAACGGCGAAGGTATCGGCTACTACAAGCGCATGGCCGTGTTCGTGCCCGGCGCTTTGACCGATGAAGAGGCCGTCGTGGAAGTCACCAGCGTGGCCACCCGCTACCTGCGCGCCAAGGTCCACCGGATTCGCAAGGCCAGCCCCCACCGCGTAGAACCACGGGACAGCTATGCCGATGCTGTCGGCGGCTTTGAGCTAGAACATTTAGACTACCCCGAGCAACTGAAATTCAAGCGTGATATCGTGGCCCAATCCCTGGAACGCTACCAGCCCCAAGGCTTTCGCCACTACGATCTACGCCCAACACTGGGGATGGACGACCCCTACGGCTACCGCAACAAGGCGCAATTCCAGGTTCGCCGCAACGCCGAGGGCAAAGTCGAAGCCGGGTTGTACGCCGAACGCAGCCACGATCTCGTTGACCTGGCCACCTGCTCCGTCCAAATGCCCGTCACCATGACCGTGATGCGCGCCGTGGTCGCCATGCTCCAGGACTTGGACATGCCCATCTACGACGAAGAAGCCAAGTCTGGCATCGTCAAAACGCTGGTCGTGCGTGCTGCTGCCAACACCGACGACGTCCAACTGGTCTTCATCACCAACTCCCAAAAGCTACCGCACAAACGCGAACTGCTCGAACGCATCGCTAGTGAGCTTCCCCAAGTGACCTCGGTCATGCAAAACGTCAACCCGGGTGAAACCTCGCTGGTCTGGGGCGACGAAACGAAGCCGTTAGCCGGCGCCGACGCCATCACGGAAAAGTTAGACGGCCTGGCCTTCAAGCTCTCCGCTCGCGCCTTTCTACAACTGAACCCGTCACAAATGACCGTTCTGTACGCCGAAGCCAAGAAGGCCTTGGACTTACAACCGGGTGAAACCGTGGTCGACGCCTACTCCGGGATCGGGACGATTGGTTTGTCTTTAGCCGACGTGGCTGAAGAAGTCCGCGGCATGGACGTCATCCCCGAAGCCGTGGCCGACGCCAATGCCAACGCGGCGGCCAACGGCATCACCAACGCCCACTACGAAGTCGGCACCGCCGAAGACCTTCTGCCCAAATGGATCATGGCCGGATTCCGACCGGACGCCATCGTGGTCGACCCACCGCGCACCGGTTTGGACGCGACTTTGATTGAAACCATCCTGGCCGTACGCCCTGAAAAGTTCGTCTACATTTCCTGCAACCCATCGACGCTGGCCAAGGATTTGGTCGAGCTGACCCATGATTATCAGGTCGATTATATCCAGTCCGTGGACATGATGCCGCAGACCGCGCGCTGTGAGGCAGTGGTTAAACTACGCCGCCGTCAATAGATTAATAGGCAGCAACTGGTTTTCGTGTTAGACTTTTAGATAACGACAAACTGACACCCAATGAGTATTGTTGATGCCGTTGCCTGCGGCTGCCAGGGCTTCCGCCTGCTATGGGGGACACTTCCAGCCCAGACGCGGGCTTCCAGTTCGCTTGAAAGCCTCGCAAAACCGCGAGTCTCTCAAGTCGCCCCACCCAGTAACCTGGCAAACAACGCCAGCTAACTGGGTCGACACAGCTGGCTACACCCCTGGCCTCCTCCGGCATGATTGTATCTCCCATCTTAGATGGGCCAGTCTTGTCACTACCCAATGGTTGCTAGTGATCATCATGACTAGGGGTTTCAAAAACCTGTCTCACCGAACTGGGATGGTATTTTACCCGCCAGATTGGGTAATCAGTCTTAACCATATCGTCTGGACGAACGAAATTTTTAGAAAGTTGGCAAATGACATGCAAGATCCTTTTAAGGGCTTTAACGACGACGATCAAAACAATCAAAATGGTGACGGCCCTCAAGGACTGCCGTTACCGCCTAATTACGCGACCGTCGTGAACCCCGAGACGGGAAACATGCGGATCGCTAAGGTGGGGTTCTCATGGACCATGTTCTTCTTCCCCCCATTTCCAGCCATCTTCCGTGCCGACTGGTATAACTTACTGTGTATCTTAGGGGTCGACCTCGGGGCATCCATGTTACTGATGATGACGGTCCCCACCGCGCAAACGGCGCAGTTCACGGTTTCCGTGTGGCCATTGCTTCAAGGCCTACTGTGGGGGTCACTGTACAACCTGATGTACTTCAAGCACCTGTTCAACCGGGGATTCATCCCCGCCGATGAACGCTCCCGCGACCTGTTAGCGCGGGCCCACTATTGGTCACAACCGAAAGAATAAGCTGAGAGTCGACTGGCAGTGTTGCTGGTCGGCTTTTTTAGATTGCTCATTTAAGAGTGAAAACTAACTGTCATCATGGTAGTCGCACAACTTTGCACGCTAGATCTAGTTGTTTACAGCTACATGGTCCAGCTGGCCGCCTACCACCCGCCAAATATGGGTCGGATCGCTGTGGGCGGACGGGTCGAGCCAAAATGCGGTCTCGACACCTCGCCTTCGAGCCGAAGTTCACGTCTCAAAGGACGCCAGTTACCTAACCAGCAAAAAAACGCTGCTAAGGTAACTCCCACGGCTGAACCCATATTTGGCGGGCTCACGGCTACGGAGGGTGATTCCCCCACAATCGCTTTAATCCTTGGCAACAGTTGGCCACAATCAAATCCAGTGTGGCTGATACTACTAAGACACCAGAGGCATTCTGGTTTCACCAATTTTCGTAGTTAGAACACCATTTGACCAGAATTTACTGACTTAATCCGCCTTTAAAATTCAGCTGATGACAACAAAAAAATCCGCAACCAATGACAAAACGCGTTGGTTGCGGATTTTTTGATCAAGCTAATAACTTAAGCTTGCTTCGTTGGGTAAATCGTGAATTCATTAACGTTGACTTCGGCCGGTTGGTCGATGGCAAAGTTAACCACGCGGGCGATGGCGTCTGGCGTGATGCCGACCGCGTCGTACAGTTGGTCCATGCCTTGCTTGGCATTTTCATCAGTGATGGTGTGCAACAGTTCCGTGTTAATGGCCGCTGGGTACAGCGTGGCCGTGCGGATGTTCGTGCCTTCTTGCGCACTTTCCGTCCGGATGACTTCCATCAGGTTGCGCACAGCAAATTTCGTCGCGCCATAGACCCCTGCGCCAGGGAAACTCTTGATGCCCGCCACAGAAGACGTCGTGACGATTTGGCCGTGCTTTTGAGCCGTGAAATCAGGCATGACGGCGGCCACCCCGTTGAGTACCCCGCGCAGGTTGATGTCGATCATGTCGTTCCATTCCTGCGTGTGCAGCGCACTGATCGGTGAGGTCGGCATGATACCGGCGTTATTGAAGATGACGTCGATGCCACCAAATTTAGACTTTGCCAGATCAACTAGGCTCTGGACTTCAGCGGCATCCCGCACGTCCGTGACTTGGTAAGCGGCCTGACCACCAGCGTCGGTAATTTCGGCAACCAAGGCCGCCAACCGGTCAGCCCGGCGTGCGCCCAAGACGACCTTGGCACCATTGCTGGCTAACAGCTTGGCAGTCGCAGCGCCGATACCTGAAGAAGCTCCCGTGATGACAACCACTTTATTTTTAACAGTCATATTTAAATCGCTCCTATTCCTTAGTGAATGTTGCCAGTATAGGTGGTTAGAGCGACTCGAAGTCAAGGCCTATGCGTAACTTCTTTAAATTTTTCGTGGTGATTAATTCTTAAATAATCCTGTACTTTCACGCGGCCGGATTGCCCACAGCCCCTAATTCTGGTATCTTAGGGAAAACGCTAACCGCACGACGAAGGAGAAAATTATGCAAACGACGCGTCCTGACAGCCCGGTGAAACGCTTCTTCAAAGGCGTCATCATTGCCCTGGGCTTTATTTTACCCGGTGTTTCCGGCGGGGTCCTCGCCGCTATCCTAGGCATTTACGAGCGCCTGTTAGGCTTCATGGCCCACTTTCGCCAAAATTTCAAACGCGACTTCTGGTACTTTGTGCCGGTCGGTCTGGGCGGCATCGTGGGAATCGCCCTGTTGTCCGCGCCGCTGGAATACCTGCTGGCTCACTGGCAAGTCATTGTCCTGTGGGGCTTTGCCGGCGCCATCGTGGGCACGTTGCCTTCCCTGAATCAAACGGCCGTTGCCCAAAGCCCCCGAGATGGCATCGACCACCTGTGGTTCTGGGGCACCCTGTTGATCAGTGGTGGCCTGTTATATTTCATGAGCGACCTGTTTGGCACATTACCGGCAAACTTCGGTGGCTTCGTGGTCGCTGGCGCCTTGATTGCCCTGGGGGTACTGGTGCCGGGGCTGAGTCCGTCGAACCTGTTGCTGATTTTAGGCCTGTTTACACCGATGTTGACTGGCTTTAAAAATTTCGACCTGCTAGGCGTCTACTTACCCATCGCCATCGGCGGCGTGTTGGCCATGGCGCTATTTTCCAAGGGGATGGACTACCTCATCCACCGCTTCCATTCGCGGGTGTACCACTTCATCTTGGGCATTGTGACCGCTAGCACCATCTTGATTCTGGTGCCCAATAGCCACGCCGCCGAAAGCATCTCGTATGCCGGGACCACCTGGATGACGTTGGTCTGGAGCGCCCTGGCGCTGGTCGCAGGGATTGCCCTGGGGTACTGGATGAGCCGGTTGGAAGAAAAGTATAAATAGCGTCGAACATTAATTTAAAAATATCTAGACCGTCCCAATCATAAGGGGCGGTTTTTTGCTGGCTTGCTCAGTGTTGGCCACGGATCAATGATTTTTATTAAACGATTTATAACGGTTGCTGCTTGCTTTTACCGTGACAATTGCGTACAGTAAATTTCAGCAACCGCCACCACCTTCACCAACCGAAAGGAAGCCCGCCACCATGAATCATATCGACCACTTCATTCAACAACAAAGTGCTAAGAGTGCTGAATTCGCTGCACAAGCTAACCAAACCGCAATTAATCTTGACGTTGCTGTTGCCGTTCGCAAGCTTCGCGAGGAAAAACAATTAACACAACGTGCATTTGGCAAACTGGTTGGTAAACCGCAATCTACAATCGCCCGCATTGAGGAGGGCCGAATGAATGTCTCTGTTAAAGTGCTAAGTGAAATTGCTGCCGCCGTCAATAAAAAAGTCACCGTTCAATTCACTTAACTACGCAAAAAGTCCCAACCACCAATCACCGGCGGTTGGGACTTTTTTATGGACAACCTGATTAATCTTGCTGTGGTTTAAACGCCCGCGTGGCGGCAACGGCCTGTTGCCAACCGGCGTACAGGTGGTTGCGGCGGTCCTCGGCCATGTCTGGTGTGAAGACGCGTCCGGCATTGCGAATCTCTTTGATCTCATCCAGGCTTTGCCAGAAGCCCACGGCCAGGCCAGCCGCAATGGCCGCCCCCATGGCCGTGGTCTCTTCATCGGCCGCCCGTTGAACGGGAATATTCAAAATATCCGCCTGGAACTGCATCAAATAACGGTTCCGCGATGCCCCGCCATCGGCCATCAATTCGGAAATGTCGATGCCGGTATCCTGTTTCATGGTCCGCAAGACGTCACGCGTTTGATAAGCAATCGACTGCAGGGTCGCCTTCACGAAGTCGTTGCGGTCGGTTCCACGCGTCAGGCCAAAGACGGCCCCCTTGGCATCCGGATCCCAGTACGGCGCGCCCAAGCCGTTGAAGGCCGGCACGACATAGACTTCATCTTCGTCGGTCGAGGCCATGGCCGCCTGTCGCGACTCGGGAACACTGCTGATGATCTGCATGCTCTCGTGCAACCAAGCCAACGCGGTGCCGGCCACCAGGATGGATCCTTCAAGCGCGTAGGTCACCTGACCGTCCAACTGATAGGCAATCGTCGTCAACAGGTTATGCTTGGACAGCTGCGGTTTGTGCCCGGTATTCATCATGACGAAGGCCCCGTCACCGTACGTGTTTTTCACGGTTCCTGGTTCTAACGCCAACTGCCCCAACAACGCGGCGGATTGGTCCCCGACGATGCCGGCAATCGGCACCTCCACCCCGTAAAATTGGAAATTCTGGGTGACGCCGTAGACTTCGGAACTGGATTTGACCTCCGGTAGCATGGCAGCGGGGATGTTCAGCCAGTTTAAAATGTCCGTGTCCCACTGGAGCGTGTGGATGTTAAACAACATGGTCCGGCTAGCGTTACTGTAGTCGGTCACGTGAATCTTACCACCCGACAATTTCCAAGCCAGCCAACTATCGACCGTCCCAAATAACAGCTCACCCTTTTCAGCTCTCTCCTGTGCGCCAGGCACGTGATCCAAGATCCAGCGCACCTTGGTGGCACTGAAGTAGGCATCGACCACCAGACCGGTCTTTTCCTTAATCGTTTCCGCTCGACCCGCGGCAACCAACTCCTTGGCAAGGCTGGCCGTTTGCTTACTTTGCCAACCGATGGCGTGGTAGATAGGCTCGCCGGTCACGCGGTCCCACACGATGGTGGTTTCCCGTTGGCTACTGATCCCAATGGCCTGAATATTTTCGGGATGGATCGACGCGTCGATCAACGCGCTGGCAATCACCGATAATACGCTATTCCAAATCTCATTGGCGTCAGATTCGACCCAACCGGGATGCGGATAGTATTGCGGCACTTCCTTGTATCCTTCGATCACCTTGCGCCCGGTATGATCAAAAATCAGCGCCCGCGTGCTACTGGTCCCTTGGTCAATTGCTAACAGATAGTTTTCCGGCTGTTTGAGTGCCATATGTAAAACTCCCTCCAAAATTAACGCTTCAGTAAGCGGTTCCAAATCAATTGCATTAATCATAGCACGACCCTTGTGAAAAACGCTAGATTTTGTCCCCGCTCTTGGCGCGTTTGAAACTTTCTTAAGAAATCAACCGTTTGTTTTTTAAACTGGCTAAACTTCCGCCTTACCGTTCGTCAAATATGAGTTGGAACGCTGAGGGCGCCGGGTCGAGCCACAGGGCGGTCTCGACCCTCACCTTAGAGCCGATGACCCGCGTCTCTAAGGTGCCAGTTTTCTAAGCGGCAAGAACCACGCCGCTAAGAAAACTCCCACAGCTGAACTCATATTTGACGAACTATCGGCTACTGTGGTGATTACTGACAACAACTATGTTCTTCTCCCAACTGATTAACCATTTAGCACAACAGTCGATCACATTGTAGCTAGCTATAAAGTTATCGGCGACAACCAATTCACTTCTAAACCACCAACCGTTCTCCCGCCAAAAACGACTGCGCAAAGTCTGCATCATCCTTCACCCGCTTGCCGAACTCATCGATCAGCGCATGGAACTCCTGGCAATCGGCCAGGCCCAGTGGAAATTGGCGCAAGACTTGTTTCTGAAATGCCGGGTACGTTTTGGGCATCGTGGCCCCTAGCCAGGCGAACAAGCGGCGGGCGTAGGTGTCGACCATGAACGTGCCGTGGTCCAGCGTGTACATCAAGATGTAATCGGCCGTTTCGTTGCCAATGCCGGTGATGGCCATCAGGTCTGATCGCAGACTACTGCCGGATCGCTGTTTGAGCGCGGCTAAATCGTCATTGGCCTGGCCCAACCAAGTGGCCAACGCCAAAATGGCCGGCCCCTTGCGATTGTAGAAGCCGCTGGAGCGAATCAGCGGCGTGATGGTCTCCGGGGTTAGCTCCCGCAATTTTGCCGGGTCAAAACCCGTGGTTCGCTTTAAATTGATCAGCGAGGGCTCCACGTTTCGCCAGTTGGTGTTCTGAACTAAAATGGCGCCCAGCATGATCTCCACAGGCGTTTCGGCCCACGGTGTTCCCGGCTTCAGCCACGGTTGCGGCCCCATCTCGGCAGCCATGCGCTGGTATAGTTCTTCAATTGTCATGTGCGTCCTCCTTATTGATGGTTAAGTTATTTAGGGTAACGGTTAATTGGCGGTATGTACTGGTCACCTGACCATCCAGCGCCCCTGAACATGAAACACGGTGGACGGACGCAAGCACTACCACCCAATCCACCCGTCAAAAAAGCTAGCCGCGCGCGAAACGTGACTAGCCCTTAACGCTTATCTTTATTTTTCACCATTGTTGCGCTTGATTACCAAGCGGATATCGTCGTCGACCCCTTCTGGATGCAACTCCTCTTTGTAATCGAAGTTAGCGCTTTGGAAGTACTTCTTGATTTCATCGTTGATCGTCTCGACAGCCCGAACATCCTTGTCCTGCCGTTTCAATAAAAGCGTGTATTCCTTTGAATCCTCATCGACGTTTTCAAAACGATACTCAACCGCTTCGGAATTCAAAATTTCTTGAATCAACTGCCGTTCTGTCATCATGTTTACCTCGCTTAAATTTAGTCTACTTCTTTATTGTAAAGTTATTTAGAAAATTTGTTAACTATTTCGTTACAAGTTTCGGTAGTTCCGGTAACAAATTTCCTTAGAAATGGGTATACTGGTCAACAAATACCTTTATCATTGAAAGGAAGCGACGCCATGCGTCCTCGCATTGCCCTGCCCGCCGACACACTCGACGAGGCAACGAATATCATTAACGAAAGAAACGCGGCTTTTGCCCCGCGACCAGCCGTAGAAGCCATTGTCAAAACGGGCGGCCTGCCCATTATCCTGCCAAGCATCGACCCGGAGGATGTGGCCGACTACCTACCACTCTTTGACGGCGTGGCCTTCTTAGGCGGCGCCGACGTGGACCCCACCTTTTTCGGCGAGGAACCCCACATCCGGTTGGGCAAGACCTACCGCAAGCGTGACTTATTTGAAATCGAACTGCTCAAACAAGCCGTGGCCGCCAACAAGGCCATCTTGGGCATTTGCCGGGGCCTGCAGCTGATCAACGTCGGCCTGGGGGGCACGTTGTATCAAGACCTGAGTGAAGACCCGCTGGCCCAGATCAAGCACAGCCAAGCCGCCATGGGCAATCAGCCCAGCCATCACGTGACGGTCGTGCCCGGGAGTACACTGGCCACGCTGACCGGCGAACGGCCTTACGTCAATTCTCGGCATCACCAAGCCATCAAGGATGTGGCCCCGAGCCTGCGCGTGACCGCCAGTGCCGATGACCAGGTCATTGAAGCGCTGGAATCCAAGGACACCGACCAGATTCTCGGCGTCCAATGGCACCCGGAAAACATGTACAAGCACCACGACGAATCGCGGCAGATTTTCCAGAATTTCGTCAACCGCGCCGCCCAACGCATGTAAAAAGTTGGTAAAGGCCCTTTTCATTGACCGGCACTTCCATTACACTAGAACTTGTGCAGAAAAATCAGGAGGTGTGTGGTCGTGGCGAAAATGAAGGACTTTGGGCAACGGATGCGTTTTTTGGGGTTCTCCATCGTCCTGAACTCGGCGGCTAATGCCCTGACCATCTCCACCAACCTGGGGAGCGCCGTGTGGACCGGGTCGTCCGTCAACCTGGCCAACTGGATTCACGTCCCCCTGGGCACGACGCTGTTTATTTACGGCATCGTCATCACGCTGTTGAACCAACTGTTGCTGGGGCAATTTGACCGGCGCCGGTTCGTGTCCAACCTGCTGTACATCATCCCCTTCAGTTACCTGGTCGAGTGGATCGGCTACTTCTGGAACTGGATTGGCGTGGGGCAGTTGCCGCTAGCCGGCCGCGTGATTGTCGACATCATCGGCCTGTTTGGAGTCGCGTTTGCCGTCTCCATTTATAACCGGTGTAATATCATCATGCACCCCAACGATGACCTGGCGTATATTCTGCGGTTCAAATACCTCCGCGGCTCGGCCATCATCGCCCAGTGGGCCAGTTACGCGCCGCCCCTGTTGATCATCATCCTGTCCTACATCTTCACCGGTGAGCTGCACGCCATCGGCTTTGGGACCGTTTGGGCATTGGTGACCCAGGGCATCGTCATGGGCTGGGCAGATTATCACGTCTTCCCACGGCTCAAACACCACGTGGACGTGTAAGTCATTTAATATTAAAAACAAATGAGAAGCCAGACTTGTGAAATTTAACAAGTCTGGCTTTTTTGATTTGTTATTAGTTTTTGTCAACAACTAATCGGGCAATCATTACGTCGTCAATTATTGTCGTCCAGTTTCCTTGAGGGTATCTGTTTTCCTAGCCATTTTCATGACGATTGGTCACGTCTTGCAACCACCTCTTATCGAAACCGTTCCCCCTATTTGCCATTTTATTCATTGTGTGTAACTCGCATTAGACATATGGTGCTCTCTAAGCCAACTATTAAAAATGCCGGTATAACAGTAGTTGCCCTAGCTTTTGCGGCTACAACCATGATATACTGCATATAATAAATATAGAAAAAGTAAAGGGAGTGTGCTAAATGACTAGGGGATTTAGTAAATTTATGACGGCCGCCTTCGCATTGGTATTATTAGGGGGCGTGGCCACACCCGTTGTGGCTCAGGCTGATGCAGCGACAGAATCCGTCGTGACTACTAGTACTGATGACAAGCAAACTTATACAATCGGCTCAATAGAATTACCATATACGCAACTAGTGCAAAATGGTAAATCCATTAAATCCTATTGGTACAATAAAAGTACCGATGATCCAACGACAGCCACACAGCCACAAACAATGACTATGGACCAGCTTAAGGATACAGACTACATGGCCAACTTTGCAGCTGCCAACAATGATAAAATAGCGGCTCAAATTGGCCCTGCCATCGTCCAAGAATTCAGTTCTATCAGCCTATCTAAAGGTGAAACAGTCGGTGAATATATTTACGCCCTATCTGATCCTGATCAAACATATGATGATTTTTTTGACCAGCTAGACGTTTCAAGCTACATGAATACATGGCTCGTTAAAAATTTAACATTGCTTAAACTCGACCAGATTAGTCCAGAAGAACTTTCCGCAGGCTATCAAAATGAGTTACGTCCCATACTCGTGACAACATTTAGCGATAATTCAGGCCAGCTAAAACAGTTTGATCAACTCTTCGGAAATCCAGAAAATATTGAGAATCTTCATGATTATTTAGTGAAAAGTTTTTTCACGCAATACATTCAAGCTATGCATCTTGATAAACTGAGCGATGCAGAGCGAGTTACGTTAGACCCTGCAGCCTCTGCAGCTGCTACCAAGTCTTTTTGTCAACAGCCGATGAGTAACTTCCTAACTAAACAGGCCGACGGGACTTACCAGCTAAATACAATCGTTATCTTTTCCGCTTTCTACGTATTCACTGATGGATCGACTGTTGAAAAGCCAGTTCTGCCATCGCTGCCTGATGTAACACCCGACCAGAGCCAACCCGTCACCGTCCACTACGTCGATGACCAAGGCAACCAGCTCGCCAAAGACCGGACCTTGACCGGCGACCTCGATACTGCCTACCACAGTGACGCCTTAACCTTTACTGGCTACAAGCTGACTCAGACGCCTACCAATGCGACCGGAAAGTTCACCACGCAGCCACAGTCCGTCACTTACGTTTACAGCAAGGAAGCGGCGTTGCAAACCGGGTCGGCCGCTGCGACCATTAATCCCATTGCGCCTAAAGGGACCGTGGTCTACACGACTAAAAAGATTGGGCTTTACAAATCAGCCACCTTTACCTCTAAGGCACGCAAACAATGGTATGCTAAAAAATCACGGATGAACCGACCAATGTTTGTGGTCACGGGCTACGCAAAATCTAAGAATGGTGTCAAGCGCTACCAGGTCAAGGACGTCAATCACCACAGTAAGACCCGCGGCAAGACCGGGTACATCACCACTAACCGCGCCTACACGTCTCCCGTTTACTACGCCGCCAAGCACAAGACCGTCACGATCATCAATCCTAGCGGTGTGAACAGCTACGCCAAGAAAAATTTGACCGGGAAGAAGCATCACTACCGTCAGGGCCAAACGGTCAAGGTGAAAAAGATTGTGCGCCACAACCTCACGACTCGTTTCGTCCTCAGCAACGGCCGCTACATCACCGCCAACAAGAAGTTGGTCCAAGCGGGCCGCGTTACGATGCCTAAGCGAGTCGCTGCCAAGGGGGCTTTGAACCGCTACACCACGGCCAACCTGACGAAACGCAATCGTCACTACGCCCGCAAGGCCCAGGCGACCTTCACTGTTCGGGGCTGGGATTATTCCAACGCCAACAACTTCAGCAAGGGCGATACCCTGCGCTACCGCGTGGCCGGCGGATATATTTCCGGCAATCCACAACTGGTTCACCAAATTCGGTAAAATCTCACTAACCTAAATAAGCAGCCCAGGACCACGGCCCGGACTGCTTATTTGTCTTGTTTTACAAAAGCTGAAAGTAAACTTAACGCGTTAACTCCTGGAACGACAGCATTCTGTCCACTAAACTTAGGGAACCCAAGAGCCTGTGTCAGCCAGGGTTCCGGCAAGTTGGTGTTATCAGTAACATTGTGTTGGCCAGAAGTTAAGTGACAAGTTGACTGCTAGGAAGGGTTAAGTCGATTATTGTTGTCAACCACTCCTGTAGCCGAGAGTCCGCCAGTTTTCGCTAAGAAGCTGTAAACGACTAGCAACCTCGTTTTCTTACTTAAAGACCTTGGCCAGTTGGTCAAAGTTCACGGTTCCCAGACCGGCAGCCTGGTTGTAAGTCTTGCCAGGTTGGCCGACGTAGAAGAGATTCCCATTGTTCGTGTCTGAATCCAATTTGGTAAATGGTGACTGACTGGTTTGGGCCAACGCGTAGAGCTGGGGGTTCCACAGCCCCATGCGCTTGCTGCGGTTACTGTTGATGACGGCAGCCATCGCCGCAAATTGTGGTGCGACCACGCTGGTACCCCCGACCGTGCTCCAGCCATCGGCGCTGTCATAGTCATCGTAGCCGGTCAGCGGATCGGCATTGGCCACGACATCTGGATAGTTTCGCCCACTGGCCTTGCCCGTGATCAGGCCGGCATTCAACCGTGGTAAGCCATCGTCAGTCAAGTATTGCCGGGCGTTGTAGGTGTTCACGCCGGATACACCCTTTTGATATTGTGGCGTGGCGTACAGCGTGGAGATCCCGCCACCACTACCGCTTTGTAGCATGTCCAGCAGATCCGAGTTTTTCTGGAAGAAGGCCGGGTCTTGTGAATAGGCGTCAAACAGCTCGTCGCCGCCCCAGGTCCGTTCCTGATCGACCTTCACTTCCACACCATTGGCCAACGTCCCCGAGAATGGCAACGTGGTCCCACCAGTGGCCGTGACCCACGGGTTATTGGCCGGGAAGTTGGCGTAGATACCCTCGTCGACATCCCCGTTTTTAGCCAACTCCTCGCCGTAAGCCCCGGTGTCCCCACTGGCCGCAAACGTGGATACACCTTGCGTAGCGCCTTGTGCCAGC
The DNA here is from genome assembly GCF_024718525.1 of Levilactobacillus yiduensis. Taxonomy (NCBI): domain Bacteria; kingdom Bacillati; phylum Bacillota; class Bacilli; order Lactobacillales; family Lactobacillaceae; genus Levilactobacillus; species Levilactobacillus yiduensis. The sequence goes on along the minus strand of NZ_JAMXAZ010000017.1, from coordinate 21,619 downwards.
AACGTGTTCATAATGCTGCCATATAGCGGCGTCAACACGTGATATTTGTTCAGACTCTGCAAGACGCCTTCTGACAGGCCCCAACTGAGCGACAGGCTGCTGGCTTTATTCTCACCAAACGCCGTCGCAAACGCATTGAGCCAGCCCACATCACTGAGCGATGCCGTGTAAACGCGGATCTTGGCCTTGGGTGCCAACGCCCCCGCCTGTTCAACGTCCAGCGCCGTTTCGGCATTGCCAGGATCGACGTTACCCCAGATGTTCATGCCGCCCGTCGATTTCACGCTGATCCGGCTGGCAGAATCGGCCACGCCCTCAGCTGACCAAAAATGCGTGATGTCAGACTTGTTGACCTTGCTAAAGCTGATGATCCCAATGGTTTGCCCACTGCCGTCATTGCTATTCGCCAGGCCAGTTGCGTGGTATTGGCTCAAGAAGTTTTGCGGTGCGCCATCGCTAGTCGGCCCATCCGTGGCCGTGCTGGTCGCGCCTAGGCTAGATAACTTGACTAGGTTGGTGATCCCAATGACAGCCTTGATTGGCTTGGCCACGTTCTTCGGTAACTTCGGTGTTTTCTTAGAATACTGAATCTTGGTGCCGTAATAACGGGCCGTCTTTAAGTTGGTCGCAAAGGTCTTGTTGACCGCACTGGCACTCCCTTTGATCTGCATGATCAAGCCATCATTAAACGTCGTGACCTTAAACTTATGTGACTTAAAGTATTTCGCGAGCCGTTTGGTCGTGGTCGTTGATTGACCAAACTTTTGGCGAAACTGCTTGGGCGTTAAATAGGACTTAAATTGCTTGTTACCCGCCGTGTTAACGGCATAGGCTGTCTTGGTCAGCTCGGCTGAATTCCGAGTGTTTAAGACCAGATCCAGGGTTACCGTTTTGCTAGCTGAAACCTGCTGGACGTTTTGCAACCCGCCTAGCTGACTTTCACGATACGGCGTGGCGACCGTGCTGGTGCTGGCCGCAGTGGCTTGAATGCCACCAAAGCCGCCCAGCCCCACAATCAGGCCGGCCACGAGAAACCGAATTTTCATAGGACATCCCCTCCATTAAGCATTATTATACGCTGACGTCCAGTTGAACGGTGGCCACAGTTCTCGCGTTAAGCAACATACTTAAATTGACTAGTAAAAGAAAGCAGTCTTACCGCATTGATTTCCGGAACGACAGTATTCTGTCCACTAAAGTTAGGGAAACCAGGAGCCTGCGTCAGCCAGGGTTCCGCCTGCTCTGGGGAACACCTCCAGCCTGAGGAGCGGTCTTCCGGTTCGCTTGAAAGCCTGACCAAACCCGCCAGGCTCTCAAGTCGTCCCACGCTGTAGGCTGAGAAAGTACCTCAGCCAACACCGTCGACACAGCTGGCTCCATCCTGGCTGACTCCGGCAAGTTGATGTCTTTCAGTAATATTGTGCGGGTTAAAATTTCATTGATAAGTTACCTGTTACCAAGGAACAAGTCAATTATTGCTGGCAAGTATTCCTGTAGCCGAGAGTCCACCAAATATGGTGGTGTTTCCTTAGCAGGTGGCCTTTTACCCATTCATCTTTGAGCTGAAGAACACATCTCAAAGATGCCAGCAGCAGGTGAGCCAACTAAACGACAACGTCCCTTACTTGCCACCGCGCAAAAAAGAGACCGGGCATCACTACCCCATCTCTCACAATGATTATGCATCCATATTTTGCGTCAAAATGAACTGTTTGACTTCCTTCAACGTGCGCTTGGTCTCTGGTAGCTTGCCCCAGAGAATGTAGTCGTGCAGCATCGACTTGACCTCGCGGGCCTTGTACGGTGTGCCGCTGGCCTCGGCTAATTTTTGGACTAGGCGTTGGTCATCGGCCGCCAACAACTCGTTGGTGCCGTAATACAACAGAATCGGCCCCAGGTCGGCGAAGTCCCCGTAAATCGGGCTGACTAGCGGATCAGTCACCGGATGGTCGCCGGCGTAGTCGAACCCGATTTTTTTGAGCGTGGCTAGCGTCAAATACGGGTCGTGCTTGGCAGCCGTTTGGAGGTCCGGATTCATCATACTGAGGTCGGCCCACGGCGAAATCAAGATGGTCCCCGCCGGTAATGGCTTTTGGTGGATCTTCAACTGTTGAAGCAGCGTCAAGGCCAACCCACCACCTGCCGAATCACCCATTAAAAAGAACTGGTCGTCCGGATACTGCGCCCGCAAATAATCGTAGGCGTTCATGGCAAAGATCACGGTATCGTCAACCGTGGCCTCTGGCACTAACGGATAATCCACGTAGGAGACCCGCAAATTAGCCTGCTGGATCAACGTTTCCATTAATTCACGATGGCTATCCGTCCCCTGCATGGTGTAGGCACCACCATGAAACAACAGCACGTGTTGCCGCAACGGCGCGCCAGAGGCGGCGGTCAAGATACGGCCCCCGAAGACTTGCCGCTCTTTCGTCACGATGGTAGCCGGAAACTTCTCGGGCACCACGGCCCGGTTTTGCCGACTGGGCTGTAAAAATGCTTGTTGAATCTGCTGTTTGAGCTGACTATGCTGGGTCTTGAAGAGTAACCATTTCCCACGCAAACTCACGACTATCACCCTATCTTTTTGCCTTCATCAATTCTCTCGACTTATATTGCCAGTATACAGCGTTTCACGCAAAAACGCCTCCCTTAGAGTGAATTACTAGGTAATTTTTGCCAAAACCGTTAGAATAGAGGATGTAACAGTTGAGATGAAAGGGTGGCAAAGAGCCAATGACAAATAACCGAAAACTAAACGTAACTGGCGGCTGGAATTTCCGGGAACTGGGTGGCTACGCAACCGTTGATGGTCATACCGTGAAGTGGCACAAGTTATTGCGGACGGACGGGTTGGCTCGGCTCACCCCAGAGGATCAAACCTTGCTGGCCGACTATGGCGTCATCGCGGACGTGGATTTTCGTTCCAAGGATGAACGCAAGCAGGCGCCCGACAAGGTGCCAGCGGGCGTGACCTATCATTTCTTACCGGTCTTCCCCGATGGCGATGAGACTGACGCCTCGGCGACGCAAGAACAGTTGGAACAACGCTTCAATACCAATGACCAGGCCGGCTACCAGCACATGTTGGACGTGTACCGGAAGATGGTCACGTTGCCGAGCGCGCAAACGGCTTATCACAAGTTCTTCGGCACCCTGCTGGCCAACGAACAGGCGGACCAATCCGTGTTGTTCCACTGTACTGCCGGCAAGGATCGGACGGGGATGGGCGCCTTTCTAGCGTTGAGTGCCTTGAACGTTGACCCCCAAACCATTCAGCAAGACTACTTGTTGACCAACCCCAACGTGATGCCGCTGGTCGATAAGCAAAGCGACCAGGCCCGGCAGAGCGGTCATTCGGAGGCGTTTGTCACCAACATTCGTGCGCTGTCGACTGTTAACCCGGACTACCTCGCCGCGGCCCTGAAGATCATCAACACCCAGTATGGTGGCGTTCAGGACTATTTACACGATGTGTTGGGCTTATCACACAATGATTTAACAACTTTACGACAACTTTATTTGGACTAAACATCCGTACCAGGCTAACCGATTCACGGGTAGTCTGGTTTTTTAACTGGAAAGGACTGGATATGGATGAAGAAAAAAACACTGACCTGGGCCTTGCCATTGGCGGGCATCGCCCTGACCTCACTGGCCGCTAGCGAGCACCTCTTTAATTTCGCCTTTAAGCGGGTCAACTACGTCCCGGAGACCTCCGCGGACAAGCAGAAATACGCCGATGCCTACTACGCCTACGTCGATTGGTACAAACAGATTCCCAAGGAAAAATGGTACCTGCACGAACACGACCCGCAAAACCGCATGGTCGCCGAATACATCCCGGCCGAAACACCAAGTCGCCAGACCGTCATCATTTCCCACGGCTACAAGGGGAACGGCGAAACCATGGCGAATTTTGCCCAAATGTACCACCGGCTCGGCTTCAACGTGCTCTTGCCCGATGACCGCGGCCACGGCGAAAGTGCTGGCAAATACATCAGCTTTGGCTGGCTAGACCGGCTCGACTACCTGCAGTGGATCCAACAGGTCATTGACCGCGCCGATAATGACGTCAAGATTCTGCTGTTCGGCGTCAGCATGGGCGGGGCCACCATGGAAATGCTCTCCGGTGAAACCCTGCCAGATCAGGTCAAGGCCATCATCGCCGACTGCGGGTATTCCAGCATCGAATCCGAGCTGACTTACCTGTTGAAGCGTCAATTCCACTTGCCGAAGTACCCGATTGAACCCCTGGTCAGCACCATCTCCAAGCGCCGGTTGGGCTACTACCTGGGCGACGTGACCGCCACGGAACAACTGCAGAAGAACAAGCGACCGATTCTCTTCATTCACGGGGAAAAGGACGTGTACGTACCGGTGGGGATGGCCTACGAAAATTACGCGGCGACCCACGCACCCAAGCAACTGTGGATTGTGAAAAATGCTTCGCACGCCGAAAGTTTCTGGACTAATCCGGCGCGCTACCAACAACACGTGACGGAATTTCTGCAGACGTACTTCGACGACGAGTGAACCTTAAGCCTAACTTAACGGCATTTGGCCGGTTATCGCAATTCCTTCACACTTTAGTTTTTCTTTACCAATTAGTCAAAAAGTCATCACGACTTTGCCCCGATTCTATTCACAAACTCCGGGTATAGTAATAACCATAGTAATTAGCCAATACCAATTACTACTAAATTCTATTCCAATCCCTTTTGATTCTCTCCCCCTAAGAGAATCACCCCAAGGTCAGGTTCCCTCAAGCCTGACCACTCCTCTAAAATACATTTACACCCCCTAATGTGAATGTACTCCTCATGAAAAAAGTTCGGCATCACTCTTTCCCCGAGAGTGACGCCGAACTTTTTGTTTGCTTACTGATAGTGTGTATACGCCGAATAGCTGGTGACCTGCCGATTTACCGTATCAATCCGATAAACGACCCGGCAAACTCACCTTACAACCAACGCCAAGCCTTGTACAAATCTTCGCGCTGTTGGACCGTTTGATGTTGCGCAGCCGCGGCCAGCTGTTTTTGTACCGCTGCCCACTGTTGTTCACTCACCAAAATCGCGTCCGTGGTTTGATCTTCAATCCGGACTGCCTTACCATCTTTGACCTCTTGTAACAAACTCTGGAGATTCCGCTGCGCATCAGCTGGTGAATACACTTTTTCCATTGTTCATTCCCCCACTTTTCTTGACTATTAGTCTAGGCCTAAGCGTTTGAAAATAAAGTCCACTCGCCGTAAGTGATAGTGATAATCGAAGGCATCGTCGATCTGCGCCGGTGTCAATCGGGCCGTAATCTCAGCATTAGCTTCCACTAATGGCCGGAACTGGGTCTGTTGATCCCAAGCCTGCGCCGTCAGTGGTTGCACCAAGTCATAGGCGGCTTCACGACTCAAACCCGTTTCAATCAGCTTCAACAAGAGTCGTTGACTGTAGATCAGACCGTAAGTCCGACCCATGTTGGCCTTCATGGTTTCTGGGAACACGTCCAAGTTGCTTAAAATACGGTTGATTCGGTGCAACATGTAATCCAACAACGTCGTGCTTTCCGGCAAAATCATCCGTTCGGCTGACGAGTGGGAAATGTCGCGTTCATGCCAGAGACTGACGTTTTCATATGCCGTGACCATGGTGCCCCGCAACACGCGGGCCAAACCAGTCACGTTTTCCGAACCAATCGGGTTACGCTTATGTGGCATGGCTGACGAGCCTTTTTGCCCGGGGTTGAAATGTTCTTCAACTTCATGAATTTCCGAACGCTGCAGGCTCCGAATCTCCGTGGCAATGTTTTCCACGCTCGTCCCAATCAACGCCAACGTCGCAACATAGTCAGCGTGCAGGTCTCGCGGCAACACTTGGCTGGCAATTGGTTGCGCACTAATTCCCAACTGGTCACAAACAAAGGCTTCAACTTCGGGTGGCACGTTGGCAAAGGTGCCGACTGCCCCACTGATTTTTCCGGTTTCCACCCCCGCAGCGGCGCGGTCGAAGCGGTCAAGGTTCCGTTGCATTTCAGCGTAGAAACGGGCTAATTTCAGTCCAAAGGTGGTTGGCTCAGCTTGAACCCCGTGCGTCCGGCCGATCATGACCGTCTTCTTATACTTCAACGCCAGGTCCTTTAATGTGGCGATCAACGTGACCAGACTCTGACGAATCACCACGTTGGCCTGCTTCAACCGGTAGCCCTGGGCCGTATCCACCACGTCGGTACTGGTGACGCCAAAGTGAATCCACTTACGTTCAGCCCCCAGTGATTCCGACACGTTGCGGGTGAATGCCACCATATCATGGTGCGTCACGGCTTCGATCTCGGCGATACGATCAACGTCAAACGTGGCGTTTTCCCGAATTTTCTGGGCATCTGCCACAGGGACCTCACCTAATTTGGCCCAAGCTTCGTCGATGGCGACTTCAACGGCAAGCCAAGACTGATACTGATTTTCCAGGGACCAAATCTGGCCCATTTCTGGTCGGGTGTAGCGTTCTAACATCAAAGTTCCTCCTCAGTAATAGGTAAAATCCGAACATTATTTTTAAAATTCGTTTCTTGCTCCGCTATCTATTTTAGCATAGAACGTCCTATTTTTACCAGACATTTCACCGATATATCCATTATTAATTAGTTTCTACTCATAATTAAAAGAACTTTTATACTGATTATTTAAATAATTGTTCGCTTTTCGCTTGCAATTCAATTACGAACTTGATACAATTATTTTTGCTGGGTGTTCGGCCTGGTAAAAAATAACGATGAGGTGTTTGCAATGTCATCAACAGTAGTAGTTGGTAGTCAATGGGGCGATGAAGGTAAAGGAAAGATCACGGATTTTCTGAGTGAGAAGGCTGATGTCATTGCCCGCTACCAAGGCGGTGACAATGCCGGCCACACCATCGTCTTCAACGGTCAAACGTTCAAGCTGCGGCTGATTCCTTCAGGGATCTTCTACGCCGACAAGCTGAGCGTCATCGGTAATGGCGTCGTGGTCAATCCGAAGTCCTTAATTGAAGAACTCACTTATCTTCACAACAATGGGATCTCAACGGACAACCTACGGATCTCTGACCGCGCCCATGTCATCTTGCCTTACCACATCCTGTTAGACCAAGCCCAAGAAAAGGCCAAGGAAAACAAGATTGGCACCACCAACAAGGGTATCGGCCCGGCTTACATGGATAAAGCCGAACGAATCGGGATTCGCATCGCCGATTTATTGGACCACGATATCTTTGCGGACAAGTTACGCCAAAACTTAATTGAAAAGAACAACGTCTTGACCAAGCTTTACGGCGTTGAACCTTTAGACTTTGAAACGATTTTTGAAGAATATTACGCATTAGGCCAACAAATCAAGAGTCACGTCACCGACACGTCCGTGGTCATCAACGATGCCATCGACGCCGGCAAGAACGTCCTCTTTGAAGGGGCGCAAGGGGTCATGTTGGACATCGACCATGGGACTTACCCATTCGTGACTTCATCCAACCCCGTCGCCGGGGGCGTGACGATTGGGGCCGGCGTTGGCCCAACCAAGATCGATCACGTCGTTGGTGTTTGCAAGGCCTATACGTCGCGGGTGGGTGACGGACCTTTCCCAACCGAACTCTTCGATGAGATTGGTGACACGATTCGTGAAACCGGTCATGAATACGGGACTGTGACCAAGCGCCCCCGGCGAATCGGTTGGTTCGACAGTGTCGTCTTGCGCCATGCTAAACGGGTTTCTGGCTTAACCAGTTTATCCCTGAACTGCTTAGACGTGCTGACCGGCTTAAAGACCGTCAAGATCTGCAAGGCTTACGCGCTGAATGGCGAAACCATTTACCATTACCCAGCCAGCTTAGTCGACCTGGACGCTTGCCAACCGATCTATGAAGAATTACCTGGCTGGACGGAAGACATTACCGGCTGTCACTCAGTCGAAGAACTGCCCGTCAATGCCCAAAATTATGTTAAACGCTTAGCTGAACTGGTTGGCGTGGATATTGCCACGCTGTCCGTCGGCCCTGACCGCGAACAGACGAACATTTTACGTGACGTCTGGAACGCCTAACCCCACGAACAAGGAGTGACTGCTCATGCATCCCGCAGAAGTATTTGATTACGAAGATATTCAACTCGTTCCCAATAAATGTATCATCGACAGCCGTAGCGAGGCCGACACTAGCATCGAATTCGGCCCGCATCGCTTTAAGATCCCGGTCGTCCCTGCCAACATGGAGACCGTCATCAACGAACCGTTAGCCGTTTGGTTAGCGCAAAACGACTATTTCTACGTCATGCACCGTTTCCATCCCGAAGAACGTCGGGGCTTCATCGAACGGATGCATGACCAGTCCCTGTTTGCGTCGATCAGTGTGGGCGTCAAGCCTGACGAACACGCCTTCATCGACGAACTGGCTGCGGCTGATCTGGTACCGGAATACATCACCATCGATATCGCCCACGGCCACAGTGACGCGGTCATTCGGATGATCAAGCAGATCAAGACCAAGTTACCCGACAGTTTTGTGATTGCCGGCAACGTCGGGACGCCCGAAGCCGTGCGAGAACTCGAAAATGCCGGTGCGGACGCCACCAAGGTCGGTATCGGCCCCGGAAAAGCCTGCATCACCAAGCTCAAGACTGGTTTTGGGACCGGTGGCTGGCAATTAGCTGCCGTTCGGCTCTGTGCCAAGGCGGCGCGGAAACCGATCATTGCAGACGGTGGGATTCGCTACAACGGCGACATCGCCAAATCCATTCGCTTCGGCGCCAGCATGGTCATGATTGGCTCCATGTTAGCGGGCCACGAACAGTCACCCGGTAGCCTGTTGACCATCGACGGCCGGACCTTCAAGCAATACTGGGGTTCTGCGTCCGAGAAGCAAAAAGGCGCATACCGCAACGTTGAGGGGAAGCAAATGCTGGTCCCTTACCGCGGCGATATCGCCAACACGTTGAACGCCATGCAAGAAGACTTGCAATCCTCTATTTCCTACGCCGGTGGCCGAAATCTGCTGGACATTCGGACCGTGGATTACGTGATTGTGAAGAGTTCCATCATGAACGGCGATAACTACTAATGACAACTTAAAATCACGAGCAGCTTTCCTAATCTTAGGAAAGTTACCCGTGATTTTTTGGCACTCATTCACTTATTGGCGAAATTGTTAGTCGCTAAATCGATTCTTTAACGTCGTCAGCAATTGGAAAAAGTTCAGTCCCGCCGCCTGCCCCCAGCGATTCAGGTAGCTGGAAACTGTGTTGGTTTTTTTCATATCTTTCGTATGCTTCGGGTAGGCAGTCGTGTCCACCCGTACCACGGTCTTCGTATCGCCCGCTGGTACGGTGAGCTCAGCAAAAGCGACCGGCTCTGGGACGGCATCCCCATTTTGCAGTCTGGCCACAATCAGCTTAGTCGCCATCGACAAGGCCGCTTCCGTTGTCGTGCCCCAAGCCAATCCAATCTTCGGAATGGTCACGCAGTACCGGCCGACCTCGGGATGCAGAATCACGGCATACGTCAACAGATTTTCTCGACTCATGATGACTCCCCCAATCTCATCTGTCCGGACCCACTCCTGGTCCTTAGGTCTTCATTATGAGGACTCGTCGCGCTGTATTCATAGCAAATGCACTGGTTTTGAAAGTTACCCTACCTTACTGACTCAGGACAGCAGCGGCCCCCAAAATAAAAGGCGCCTGGGAAAAGCATCCCAAACGCCTCATACCTATTCAGTTACCCGTTAGCGCACGACCAACACCGAAATCGGTGCGTACTTGGCCATGTAGGCGGCTTGACTCCCAAAGTGACGACTGACGCCCGTTTTCGCAATCGACCCGACGATCAAGATATCCGGTTTTACTTCCGGAATCACCTTTTTCACAATGGTTTCTCCCGGTTCGCCCTCGGAAATAATCATTTGAACATCGGCAACGCCAGCAGCCTCTGCTTGATGCTGGTACTTGCGGATATGCCGCTTCAGCGATTCATACTCACCATGGACAAAATCCGTGTCCAGCACCTGGTAAACATTCATACTTTCACTTTCCAAAACCGAGGCAATGATCAGTTCTGCATGATCTCGTTTGGCCTGATGAATCGCATAATCGAAGGCCAGCAAGGCGTCCGCTGAATCGTCAACCCCAACTAAGATGCGTTTAAATCCGGTTGACATTCACTCATCCCCTACTTTCTTCTTAGCAGCGATTTGTGCCGCCAAGCGCTTGTTACCAAAGTGCAATTCAACAACGGTCCAAGTTAACAATCCCAAGACGGCTGCAATCAGCAGATACGCGATGCCGTTGGCTAAAACCAACTCGCTGCCAGTGACGTTACTCCCAAAGAAGGCCTGGACTTGACTCGGCATCCCTTCCAGGTTCAACGCCGTCAAGGCAATCACGGAGAACCAGCCTAAGATCTTCAACCACCAGGAGTTCTTGAACCGCTCGCCCATTTCCAGCTTGCTGTCCGTCATCATCAATAATGGCAGCATTGAGAATGGTAAGGCAAACGCCAAGAAGACTTGTGAGTTGTTCATTAAATCATTCAACGCTTCGTGTTCCGCAATGGCACTCTTGCCACTGGTCAACGTGACACAGATCAGAACAGGAATGACGGAGATCAACCGGGTGACTAACCGCCGTAACCACAGTGGCATCCGCATGTGAACGAAGCCTTCCATAATGACTTGACCGGAAAGCGTCCCGGTAATTGTGGAATTTTGCCCGGAAGCCAGTAAGGCAACGGCAAATAACGTGGACAAGATACCGGTCCGGGCAACACTGCTGAGCACACCATTACTCATCGTGGACGTCGTTGACAAGGCGTGGAACAAGCCGAAGAAGGAAGGATCTTTGACGGCACCGGTCTTGAAGACCGCAACCCCCATAATCAACAGTAAGGCATTCACAAAGAACGCGAAGGTCAGTTGAATGTTTGAATCCAACCCGGCAAACTTAACCGTTCGAGCAACATCATTTTCGTCAGTGTGGTCAATGGCCCGCGTCTGAGAAATCGCGGAGTGCAGGTACAAATTGTGCGGCATGACCGTGGCCCCAATAATACCTAAGGCCCCACTTAACGGTGTCATCCCGGCAACCGTCCGACCAGTGGAGAAGGTCTCAGTCGTTGGGACCAAGCCCTTAATGACGCCACCCCAATTAGGATTAGACAGTGCTACTTGATAAACAAAGACGAAGAGAATGACCATGATCAAGCAAACAACGATTGCTTCAATCTTACGAAAGCCGACCTTGGTCAACAATAACAGTAACAACACATCAAAGACCGTAATGAATACGGCAATGACCAACGGAATGTGGAACAACAGGTACAGGGCAATCGCCGCACCGATAACTTCCGCAATATCCGTGGCCATAATCGCAAATTCCGTCAGAATCCATAACACAACACCTAGTGACTTACTGGTCCGGGCACGTATGGCTTGCGCTAAATCCATCTGACTCACGATGCCAAGTTTAGCTGCCATGTACTGCAACAGCATCGCAATCAAACTTGACATCAAGATAACAGACATCAATAGGTACTGGAAGTTTTGCCCACCGGTAATTGATGTCGACCAGTTCCCGGGATCCATATACCCCACAGCAATCAACGCACCAGGCCCAGAGTACGCAAACAGTGTTCTCCAAAACCCGATATCCTTGGGTACCTTGACCGTCCCATTAATTTCCTCCAGCGAACGGCCATTGGCGTATTCAATCAACTTATGTTTCCTTTCGTCAGCCATGCAATCGCTCCTTTCGGGTACTCTCTTTGATCAAGGCTAGTGTACGGCAACTGGTCGTCGTTGGCGTAGCTAATGCCCAAGTTGTTAGATTTTGCCGATGGGTGGTTAACTTTTGGGAGTAAAAAAGTCGTCAAACCGCTGTTTAGCGGCCTAACGACTTAGTTTGGCTAAATTTACTATCTATGCGTGACACTGACGCATTTCGTAAAAATCAATCCGACGACTTACCGAACGACCATCACCGAGATGGGGGCGTACTTGGCCATGTAGGCCGCTTGACTCCCGAAGTAGCGACTCACACCCTTCTTGGCAATCGATCCGATCACCAACAGGTCCGGTTGTACGTGGGGAATCACATCGCGGACGATGGTCTCCCCTGGTTCGCCTTCCGCAATCACCATTTTGACGTCAGCCACGCCAGCGTCTTGGGCTTGTTGCTGATACCCCCGCACGTGATCGCGCAACTCGTCGCGTTCCCCGTGGACGTAGTCGCTGTCCAAGGCTTGATACACGTTCATGTCGTCATGTTCCAAGACGGAGACGATCACCAACTCCGCCTGGTCACGTTTGGCCTGATGAATCGCGTAGTCAAACGCCAACAGCGCATCGGCCGAATCATCGACCCCTACTAAAATCTTTTTAAATGTCGTTGCCATGAGCTAAGCCTCCTCATCTGTAACCGCACTGTCCGCATGGTCCGCCGCCAGTCGTGCGGCTAACCGCTTGCTACCCTTGTGCAGTTCTACGATCGTCCATACTAACAAAATCAAAATAGCTGCGTCCAAGATGTAGGCGATCCAGTTGGCTGTCGCGGTCTGAGCGGCCGTGATGCCATCACCGTAAAAGCCTTGAATCGAGGCCGGCATATTGATTAGGTTCAGGTAGGTCAAGGCTAAGACCGAGAACCAGCCCAGTACCTTGATCCACAGCGAGTTCTTGAATCGTTTGCCCATTTCGACCTGACTATCCGTCATCATCAATAATGGCAGCATCGAGAACGGTAAGGCGAAGGCCAAGAAGACCTGCGAGTTGTTCATCAAATCATTCAACGCTTCGTGTTCATCAATGGCGCTCTTGCCACTGGTCAACATGACACAGATCAACACAGGAATCACGGAGATCAGCCGCGTGACCAACCGCCGTAACCACAGTGGCATCCGCATGTGGACGAAACCTTCCATGATGACTTGCCCGGTCAAGGTCCCGGTAATCGTTGAGTTTTGACCAGAAGCAAGTAAGGCGACCGCAAACAAAGTCGACAGCACGCCAGTCCGTGCCACGCCGGCCAGCACACCGTTACTCATCGTGCTGGTATCTGACAGGGCTTGGAATAGACCAAAGAATGACGGGTCTTTGACGGACCCACTCTTGAAGACGGCAACCCCCATGATCAACAGCAAGGCGTTCACGAAGAAAGCCAAGGTCAATTGGATGTTGGAATCCCAGCTGGTGAACTTCACCGTCCGGGCCACGTCTTCTTCATCGTGGTGGTCAATCTCCCGCGTTTGCGAAATCGCTGAATGCAGGTAAAGGTTATGTGGCATGACCGTTGCCCCGATAATCCCCAAGGCCCCACTGATTGGCGTTTGACCACCAATCTTTGGCGTTGACGCAATCGTCTTGGCACTCGGAATCAAGCCACCGAAGACGCCACCCCAGTCAGGATTGGACAAGGCGACTTCATAAGCGAAGACCACTAGGATCACTAGAATCAGGCAAACCACGATGGCTTCGATCTTGCGGAACCCAATCTTGGTCAGTAACAATAAGAGCAAAACATCTAATACCGTAATGAATACGGCAATAATCAACGGGATGTGGAAGAGCAGATACAAGGCAATCGCCGCCCCAATCACTTCCGCAATATCCGTTGCCATAATGGCAAATTCCGTTAGGATCCATAACACGATGCCTAGTGACTTACTGGTCCGGGCACGAATCGCCTGGGCCAAGTCCATTTGGCTCACGATACCAAGTTTAGCTGCCATGTATTGCAGTAACATCGCAATCAAACTTGAGATCAAGATAATCGACATCAATAAGTATTGGAAATTTTGCCCACCCGTGATGGACGTTGACCAGTTACCTGGATCCATGTAACCGACCGCAACTAACGCACCAGGCCCGGAATACATGAACAGCGTTTTCCAGAACCCTTTCCCCTTCGGTACTTTGACCGTACCGTTAATCTCTTCAAGTGACCGCCCATTGGCATATTCAATGAGTTTGTGCTTCTTTGGTGTATCACTCAAAATCAAGACCCCCTTCTGTTTCCTACAAGGCCCATTGTAACCTAAAGTTTGTTTAAATCAAATAGAAATTTAGGGACAGTTAACTTTAAAATGTGAACTCATTAATAATTTTATCTGCTAGTTAAGCGGTTACATTCCCAACCTCATCACTTTCAATTTACTGAAACGGCTTTTAAGTTTGGCTGAAAAATATTTTGGTTCGCAAAACTTTTAGCGTTAGAGTGCCTGTTTAACGGCATTCTCATTAACTAAAATCTTATTAAACAATTATAAACAGATGATTTTTAGAAAAATTTGCAAGTGGGCCCGAAGACCGGTAAAATTTAAATCGTAAAAATAAAATTTTAGGGGTACTGAAATATTTTCTAATTTCCTGGGGAGTTGATTAGATGTCGAACCATCAAAATACGTATTTAAAAATCATTGCTGAATGTAGTTTTGCCCGTGCGCGCGTCAGCAATAAACAAATTATCCACTTTGCCAACGTAACGCCAGCGACGGTTACCGAAGCCACTCGGCAGTTGCAGGCCCAGGGGCTGGTTCACCGGCGTCGCTACACTGGGGTCACACTGACCGAAGCGGGCCGGGACCAAGCGCGCCACCTCCTATTTGCGTATCGGCTGTGCGAGGTGTTTTTAGACCGTCAGCTGCACTTGCCCCTCGTGCAGATTCCAGATCAAGCCTGGCAAATGGCGGACACGTTGACCATGGCTACCGTGGCGGCCATGGCCGATTACCTTGACCATCCCCAACGAAGTCCATTTGGCGGCGCATTGCAACCGGACCAAATGCTAGACGACAGCCGCGTCACCCGCCTCAGCGATGTCCCGGTCAACGCGACGGTCACGCTGTGTGGCTATTTAGAAACGGCAAACCTGGTGGCTTACGTGGCGCACCTGCGTCTCCCACTGAACGTTCCGGTAACGGTGGTCGCCCGAGACGACGAACTCCACTTGCTGTACCTACAACTGCCAGACCAACGGGAAATCACGGTTAACGGTTTGGTGGCCACTTATTTGTATACGTTGCCGGTGACAGTACCGGTTGAGAATTGAACACTTGGAGGCAGTGAGGCCGACTGATGGTCAGCTTCTTCGTCGGTATTCAAGCGACTCTCAACCAGCCGGGACGCCCGTAAGAACAGCGCCAATCAAAAACGCGTGAACACCGCCATCAACTGGCAAGTGTTCACGTGTTTTTACTCATTATTTTGTTTAGTCATCCCCGGCCAACACAAACCGTCGGCCACCCACGGGGATGCTTTCTATTACAATCGTTTGACCAGTACTACTGCCTAACGCCCATCAGCAGCCATGCTGGCTGCAGTGGCACTACTGTCGTCAGAGGATGGCAGGCGCTTCAAGCCAACGCCCGTGAACCCACTCAGGATGGAGAAGACTGGTGAGAACAAGCTGAAGAAACAGAATGGCAGGTAAGCCAGCGTCGAAACGCCCAGCGTGTTGGCAGCGAAGACGGCTGCGACACCCCATGGTACCAAGTAATTGATGACAGTTCCACCATCTTCTAAGACCCGGCTCAAGGCCAAGTTATCCAGGCCACGCTTATTAAAGGTTTCCTTGAAGGCCTTCCCAGGTAAGATGACGGAGAGGTACTGTTCCCCAACGAAGATGTTGACGCCGATTCCGGACAGGATGGCTGCGGTGACCAATGAACCTGAGCTCTTCAACCGCTTTGCCAATGGGACCATTGCCGTTTGGATAATGTCGAACTTCATCAGCAGGCCCCCTAAAGTCAGGGTCAAGATAATCAGAGACACCGTGGACATCATGGCGCTAATCCCACCACGTGTCAGTAAGGCATCAACACTGGCGTTACCAGTCTTGGAGACGAAGCCGGATTCAATCATCGTGGCCACACTACTAATTGAGGTGCTAGGCTTTTCGATGAACAACATCACGATTCCCAAGCCCACGTTCAACAGCAACGTTTCAATGGCGGGAACCTTGCGCCAAGCACAGACGAACATCACGATGATAGGTAAAGCTGCCCACCAGGTAATGGAGAAGTTGGCGTTTAACGTGGCAACGGTACTGTTGATCTTGCCCATAGCATTGGTATCAGAAGCACCGGTGCCCATGAAGAAGTAAAGTACTAAGGAAACCAAGAAGGCTGGAATCGTCGACCACATTAAGTTTTTAATGTGCGCAAATAATTCGGATTCTGCGATGGCTGACGCCAGGTTGGTCGAGTCAGACAGTGGTGAGGTCTTGTCACCGAAGATGGCCCCAGAGATGATGGCCCCAGCAACTAATGCGGGGTTGAAGCCCATCGTGGTCCCCATCCCGAACAGGGCGATCCCAATCGTGGAGATGATGGTAAAGGCGCTCCCGATAGACGTCCCGACGATGGCACAGACCAGGAAGACGGACGGTACGAACCATTGGGCTGAAATCAAATGAAACCCGAAGACCATCATGGATGGAATAATCCCAGCGGCGATCCAGACACTGATCAGTGCCCCAATCAACAGGAAGATGAAGATGGGAATGATCCCGGTCTTGATGCCGTCGATGATGCCACTGTGAATAGTGTCCCAGTCAGCGCCGCGGACCTTCGCCCACAGAATGACCAACGCGATGACCAGCAGCACGGGCGTAGTTGGTGACAGGCCAAATTTGATAACGCCTAAGCCCATAATGACCAACATGGCCAGTAAAATAATCATTGCTTCGCCGAAGTTCATCGGTTTCTTTTCTGATTGTGTGTGTTCTTTCATAAAAATCGCTCCCTCTTATTTTGCCAAGTATGTATAAAAAAATCGCCCCTGCTGCAATTCTGCAACAGGGACGATTTAGACTAAACCGTGGTACCACCCAACTTGGGTCACTGGTTCTAGACCCAGTAACTCCACTCTCTAGAAGGTAACGGCTCTAGTCTTTCCGCCTGGCGTACCAGGACATTCCACTGTATTTCGTCGTAATCACCCTGATCGGTTCGCAGCAACCACCGACTTTCTGACACCCAGATGACACGCTACTTGGTAATGGAAATTAGCGTTCTGTATTTGATTGACTTTGATATTAGCACGCTGTTTAGCGACCGTCAACCTCTAATTTAATTTTAATCTTTCGGGTGGCGGTTAAAACGCCGGCAAATCAACGGTTTAACCACATACATCTTTTTTTAGTTTGTGAAATCACCAGGTCACTCAGTGATTCCTAACCAAGCTTAATCGCGGTAAAAGACGTTCGGGTACTCGATCATCCCGCCGACGTGGGCCAGCGCCCCGGCCGTCAGGGGTTTGATCAGGTGATTGCCCATCGGGACTGGCAGGCTATTGTGGATGGCAAAGTCTTCGGCCATCACGTAACCCCGGCTCCCGTAGTAGTTCATATCGCCTACCACACTGATTGCGGGAAAACCCGCCAGCCGAGCCCGGGTCTCTAACTCACTCAGCAATTGACTCCCAACACCTTTTCCTTGCCAATCAGGATCCACCGCGAGTGGTGCCAGGGCAACGATCGTTGTGTTATGCCGGTTGCCCCGTACGGTGATGGGGCTCAACAGGCCATGACCCACCACGGTCTCGACCGCTGGCTTGGCCACGACTTCTAGGCTCTGCTGATAATCATACGTTGACCGCAGCTGGTGGATCAAGCCCACCTCACTGCCGTCACTTTCTTCGACGGGTTCAAACGCCGCTGAAACCAATTGGTCTACCTGTTTGAAATCTTCGGGCTGAATCGTCTCAAAACTTAAACTCACTTCGTCTACCTCTCAATTCTTAAGCGCTCGGCAACATTACCGTGTTATTATACACGACTGGCGCTAAAAGTCGAAACTTCCTGACTGAATTTAGAGAAATCGCTTGAATTTTCGACCTAAAACCCCGTACACTGGTAACAACTCTAAAAGAAAAATGAGGTGCTCAATTTTGACGCACAAACAGCGCTGGGCCGCCATTTCCGTCGCCATCTACGTCGTCTTCGTGATTGCGGCCATTGTGATTGGCTTTTTAGACCCCAGCCAAATTGGTCTACAGTGGACCATCTTCTGGTATTTTGTCGTTGCCGCCCTGTGTTATTACTTTTATTTTAAAAATGTGAGCTACCGGGAAGTCGTTTACTACGCCACCCAATTGGGTCTGAATCAAGATGACCTGAAGGCTATGGTGCCTAATTTAAAGGAAACCCAAGACGTGCCTAACCCGGATCACCCAGACTTCTTCAGCCCCTTCGCCAAGGTGCCCATCAACGTCGTCAACGTTTTGACGGACAAGTTGGTGCCGATGGCCAAAGACGCTGGTATTCCGTTGTATCGGTAAACGATGGCTGACGATGTTAGTTTTGCTGGCCGCCTTACCGTTCGCTAGAGATGAGTTGGAACGCTGAGGGCGCCGGGCCAAGCCGAAGAGCGGTCTTGACCCTCACCTTGGAGCCGATAACCCGCGTCTCCAAGGTGTCAGTTCCCTAAGCGCCGTGAACCGTGCCGCTAAGGGAACTCCCACAGCTGAACTCATCTCTAGCGAACTCTCGGCTCCTGTGGTGATTGCCAACAAGTTGGTACGCAATTGTCCGTGATACAGATATGACCTGCGAGTTGGGTTAGTAGCTGTCATGACCTGATTCGGTGCCGCAATAACGCTGGACGACGAGGAAAATTAGTAGCTACCAACGACTAACGGTATCATTGACCACGTTTCAAGACCGTGTATCCTGAACTCGCCATCTGCGCCGGAGGAGGCCAGGGGTGGAGCCAGCTGTGTCGACGGTGTTGGCCGAGGTTGTTTCTCGGCCTACAGCGTGGGGCGACTTTGAAGCCTGGCGAGTTTTGCCAGGCTTCAAAGCGAACCGGAAGACCGCTCCTCAGGCTGGAGGTGTCCCCCATAGCAGGCGGAACCCCTGGCAGCCGTAGGCAACTGGTCTACGCAATCTTCATTAAACACAAAAACAAGACGTTGCCACCGTTGGATTGGGTGGCAACGTCTTGTTGTGTTAGCTGAGGTTATTTTCGGCTGGAATACGTCTGGGACTTCTTTAACCAGGCGTCATCGTCAGGATCTGGGCCGACGCGTTTGCCGGCATCGAGATCTGCGATGGCCTTCATCTCGTCTTCATCCAAGCCAAAGGCAAAGATGTCGCGGTTTTGTTGTACCCGAGCCTCGTGAATCGACTTAGGAATCACGATTTCTTCGCGTTGAACGTGCCAGCGTAAGATGATTTGGGCCGCACTCACATCATGCGCCGCTGCCAATTCATTGATGACGGGATCGGTCAAGGCGTTGTTATTGCCGCCACCCAATGGACTCCAAGCTTCGTGCAAGATGCCCTCGCTTTCCAAGTAGGCGTGCATGTCGTCTTGTTGGAAGTACGGGTGGGTTTCAATCTGGTCAACGACGGGCTTAACCGTTCCGTTGGCCAAGATATCAGCCATTTGCTTTTGATTGAAGTTAGACACCCCAATGTTCTTGATCTTGCCGGCCTTGTACAGGTCTTCCATGGCCCGCCAGCTATCCAGATAACCAGGTGCTGGCCAGTGGATCAGGTACATATCCAGGTAATCGAACCCTAACTTGTCCAGCGTTTCTTGGAAGGCCGCCTTGGTCTCGTCGTAACCGCGGACGCTGTTCCAGAGCTTGGACGTCACGAAGATGTCCTCGCGCTTCACGTCACTCTCACGAATGGCTTCGCCAACCCACTGTTCGTTACCGTAATATGCGGCCGTATCAATGTGCCGGTAACCCGCAGCCAACGCCCATTTGATGGCATTCTTCGTGTCTGCCGCATTGTCGACTTGGAAGACCCCTAAGCCGAGTTGCGGAATCCGGTTGCCGTTATTTAGCGGTAATTCGGGAATATCATTATGCAAAAGTAAAACCACCTTTCAATCTTAGTTCCACTACCATCATACAATAGGTTCGCAAATTTCGTGATGAGAATGATTGGAAATTGGTAAAAATCAGGGTGAAAATTTTCTTCTGCTGGCGTTTTGCGGTATTATGGAGGGTGTGGTAGTTTGTCGTCTCGGCGGCAAGCTTGTTTTTTCACACCGTTCTGGACATGGAGGTTTTTCAGTTGAACAACCAAGAACCAAAATCACGCGTACAACGGTATAACTTTAACCAGGGATCGGACCAACCCACCCGTCAGCGGCCACGGAAGCCGCGCCGGTGGTGGCCGTGGCTGATGACGTTGATAACACTGGCAATCGCCATTCTGCTGGTCTTAGCGATTAACCATCACAACAGTAACTCTGGAAATGACACCAGCGCTTCATCGAGCACCAGTGCCTCTATCGTGGCCAAGGCTTCCTCGGCTTCGGAACAGGCCGCTTTCGAGAGCTTCAAATCGACGTACAGCAGCTACAACGATAACGGGTTAACCGTCACGCAAAAGCAAAAATTACAGAATATCATCAACAACGAATCTAACGACGCCGTACAGGACCGCGAGCAAAAGCTGCTCGATCAGGCCCAAACCAAGCAGAGTGCGACGAGTTCGAGTCAATCCGCCAGCTCTAGTAGCAAGGCTAGCTCGGATTCAACGTTCGCCAGCACTCACACCTTCTCGTCGGTCGCCGACGCCCAGAATTGGGCTCAGGCGTCAAAAGACCAGTGGCTACAGGCTGGATATTCCACCTACACCATTACCTCTGACGGGCAAGGCAATTACAACTTACAGTTCGTTCGCTAGGCATTTTCACCGCATTACCCATTTCGCAAGCTGACAGTGAGGTCACGACTTAGGTCGCGGCCTTTTTTGATTGCGGACTTTCTTAGCTGGCGTCAACCGGTCAACCTGAGTCTGCAGGTGATCGACCTTGGTCGTGAGCGTGTCGATTTTAGCCAATAAACGATCCAGGTCGGCTTGTTGCTGTGCCTCCTGATTAGAGGTTACCTGTTCCGTTCGGCTGGCGACGAAATCCGAAATCGTGCTGGTCAACAGACCAATAAAGCCAATGCCACCGACCATCAGGAAGCTGGCAATGATTTTACCAAAGGCCGTGTGGGGCGTCTCATCCCCGTAGCCCACGGTCGTCGCAGTGGTGATCGCCCACCACAGTGCATTGGCCAGGCTCTGTCTTTCCGTTAACGAGAAGAGAAAGGCGCTGAGCACAATGATGACCACACTGATGGAAAACAGATAGATGAAGCCAGTCTGGTAAATGAAGCGGTGATACGCCCGCGTCCATTTGCCGGACAAGCCCAACCGCCAAAAGAGATGGTGGAAACGAATCAGCCGCACCAACCGTGCCAGCCGGAAGAAAGCAAAGACCGGATGCAACGGGATAATCCCCAGCAGGTCAAATGCCGACTGAATCAAAAAGACTTTGCGATTTTTGGTGATGCCGAGGCGAATCACGTAATCAATAGCAAAGACTAACAATAAGCCGTTGGCGATTTTCATTTCTAACCCGTAGTCGCCAATGCCGACGAGTAACAGAATCACGTTTAGTACTGAGCCCAACGTAAGGGTTGTGACCCCCACGTGATAGGCAATCAAGCCCCGGGACTGCTTGGCCATGTGTCTACCCTTCCCCCGATTGATAAGTTACCTTCTAATATAGTCAAATTTGAAAATTTGGTAGCGTCAAGAATCTTGTGTAAACGAAATGCCTTCGTACATATAATATGTATCTAACTTAAATAAATGATGC
>NZ_JAMXAZ010000016.1:0-64177 GCF_024718525.1 Levilactobacillus yiduensis | reverse complement strand
TTTGGGATTCATCTGTGGTTTCCATTGCGAAAGAACATGCGACACAGTAAGCAAGTCAACTCAGCATTCTTGAAGAATCAGCGGCGGCACATCGAGACTTGTTTTAGTAACTTGAACAAGGTCGGACACTTTGAACACCCAGGGACTGATACGATGAGTGGCCTTAACAGCCGGTTATCAACGCTTTTTCTCTGGAATGTCATTAAAGTTCATCAGCAATTGGCAGAAGGATTAAGCGGACTTAAGATCAATTGAAAATATTACGAAGCTAGCACAACGCGTTACTTTAGGCATTGCCCAACGTACTTCTCCACGACATTACTAAAGAGCTCCTTCTTCCCTTGATAGATCATTTCCAAGTCAAACAGCCGAACCAAGCCAAACTTCACGTCTGGGGTTAGGTCATTGATCTTTTGCTGGGCAACCCAATAATCAATGATTGGTCGAAAGGGTTCCATCAAGTCAGAGCCCAGATTAAAGCCATTCCCTGCATTCTTGTGATGAATGCCAAAACAGGTTAGATATCCACGTGAGACAATCACTCGGTCAACTAGCGATAATAGAATTGAATAGCCGTAGTTTAAAGCCGCATTCTCTGGAACTAAATCCGACCGCGAAAAGTCCTCACCAAAAAGCAGTGGAAAATATTGTCTGGCAACTACTGCTTCTCGGTTAGTGGTATCATTCAATTCTAATTTATCTACCTCGTCTCTTAATCCCTGTGTCTCCGCACCAAGAAAATCGGCCACGGTAATTTGATTAGCCATCTTAGCTGCAACCACTCTCGTCCACAAATTAGCAATGCGGTCATGGGGCCAATTTACTTGAGAGGTAACCAAGGCTGCCGTCCGCAAGCGGGGATAACACTCGGCAGTCTCGCAAATGGGCTGGCCATCTCTTCCGGTAAAAATAATCTTTACGTGTTCTTCGGTCAAAGCCGCTACCGCTGCAGTCGTGATCACCGCTTGTAGTGTCTGAATCAGTAAGACATTCACTTGATCCACCGGCACATGTAGTCGGTCCGAATCCGTTTGAATTACTAAGTTACCTGCAGTCAGCGAGACTTTAGCGTGCTGGCTGATCATGATTGTTCGCCATCCCATCATTTATCCTCCTTGCGTTATACGTTGCAACATGGTATTCTGTTATTGGTCAAGTTGACCTGCTTGACCTCACTGATTTGCAGAACTGAGTTAAAGTCAAACAAGGTGGTTTTTCCCGCCAAGTTTCATCTTATGAGCCCGTTATCGAGCCATTACATATGTAGTGTGTGCACGCCGGAGTTTTCTGGGTGCACACTTTTTTTATTTCAGCAGTCTAAAGATCTGCTAACTTGATGCATCGCTTAAAGAGTCCTGTTGGTGATTCGTAGACGATTTGGGCTTGAGCTGTCAAACTAATTCCCGACGGCACCTGTAAAAAACCAAATGGCGTCTTAAATCCTAATTGCTTAAGGGGCTTCCTGGCCATATTACTATGCAATCCCATCATGATATCTATTAATGTCGATTTCATACCCGGCTGAGTAACCTTTCCATGAGCATCACAAACATCCTGAATTGGCAATTTACTGAACGCTTCTCGTGAATTGACTAAAATATCGGTAAAATTGTTCACTTTGCTATAAAGTGCAAAGTACTTTTCCATCTGCGCACAAATCTCGTCAAAAATCTTCATTAACGTATCTTTCTTTAAGTCTTCCTTAGAAAATTGCAACTCAATCTGTAGCCCTAGCGGTAACACTAATTGTTGGAAATTTCGGTAATAGGTATTTGTGTTTAACCCGAACTGATACCGCTTTCCATCAACAATATCTTGTACCCGTTGATGTAAATAAACCTCAGGCAGCAGGACATCAAAATCTTTAACCTTTCCTTTAGCATCTGTGAACTGCGGCATCAGCACCTGCTTAGTTGCTTGATTCAACGTCAAACCAGACTTATATTGCAATTGTCTCAGTCGTTCGAGCATATTAGTACGTACCCCTACTACTTTGAACGACGGATTTTTACCATTCACACGAACAATTGCTAAATAAGTTGTTTTTTGCCCAGAATAGCCACCATAAATTGTTGTCTCACGATTCTTTTTAGCAGGAATCAAATCACGCTTATGCTTAGCTTCTCCAGGATTTTGCTTATCCATAACTGCCTTATAAATCGTCTGATTAAATAAAGCCCCATGGTCCTCAAGCACCTCATGCGTAACCAACAAATGCTTCAAGCTCATTAGATGTTTCACATACGCCACGTCATTTTCTCGATCCCAAAGAATCTCACCAGTTTGCGGATCAGTAATCTTATCCACCTTATCTGTAACTAAATCATGAATAAAGTTAAACCGGCGTAAATCTATCTGTGGTGCAACCTTGTACTGACCATAGACAAAGAATCGTTCCAACTTAGGATAACGTTTCAGCAAATAAGTCCCAATCCGGACTGCTAAAAAAGCATCGATGGCATGGTGGTAATCATTTAACTCACGCAACTTAGGCAGCATCAACTCCTGGCGTAATTGATGCGTCAGACCGGCCTTAACCGAAATAATTTTGGTTGCCTCCGAATCGAATTCAGTGCTCAGCACATCTGTAACTAACTTAATGACCTGGCGTGTCTCAACCAATTGCCGATTAATAAACCCAGTTGCATATTTATTGATCTCATTTGGCCGCATTAATAAGTGTTTGAGCTTACGTGCACTAATTAAGCCCGATGAACGCCAGCGCTCCCATGTGCCACGCATGTTATTTTCAAAAAGCTCTGAAGCAAATGTATCATTCTTTGTCCGATTAATTTTTTGACTTACCAATACCCGATTATCCAACGAATCATCTTTAACTAACGACTGCGGTAAAATATGGTCAATATCATACATCGATAATGCATCAATATTCAGGCGCTTACCCGTATACATATCTCGACCATTTTGCAAGAAATAAAGCATTAGCCGCGTGGTAAACTGCGCTTTATTCTTGATTTTATCCCCAAGTTCCGTTTTAACCGCATCGTCGATAATTTGCTTTGCTTGATCAGCATACAGATCACTGAGATGCTTCTGCCGTTGTCGTGTCCGCTGTGGATTTTGTTCAGCACCACGTGCCGCCTCGATGAAGATTCGACTAGGCGCCTGCCCATGATGGGCTTTTTGGATATCTCGCACTACCAACAAAATCTGGCGTAAGGCCTTTTTGTTTTGCGGTGACGTATACATCTCATTAATCGTATCCAGCACATCTTGCTTTGCCATCCCCGCTGCATTAATTTCAGCAATGGCTTTCGCATAGTCTGGTTGGCTAACAATCTGCATAAAGTTCAATTGTGTCTGCCATAACTGGTCTAAGATCGACAGTCCTTGAGCATCCTTGATACCAGTTAACAAACGTGCTGACAGTCGTCCCCAGCCACGATAGCGCTTTTGACTGAGTCGTTTCCGTTGCAAGTCACTTAACCAGTCAATCTCTCGTAGCTTTTCTCTAAGGATATCTGTATCCTCAAAAACGGTTGACCAATTAATAATCTTTTCAATATCTGCTTGTCGTTCCGGCAGATCAATATCATCTGGCAACAAATCTTTAAAGTCATGATACGTAGTTAATGCATTATTAAAGTGTTTAGGATCAGCTAACCCTTCAATTTTAGGCGTGGTGAGTACTTCTCCACTATGAACCAGGTTTTCCTGTAACGCCTTGATACTGACAGTGCCATGATTCTTACGACCCACAAATAATTTTTCATAAATTCGTTGTTTCTGATTACGAGTCAATGGCTTACCATTTACCCGAACGTTATTTAATTCGTTCAGAACTGTAAAGCGCTGATAAATAAGGCTTCGTTGTGGTAAGACATCCTCACCAATGAGGTACGTATCTGTCGTCTTCATACGCTGAATAAAGTTCGTCGCTGAAGCAATCCTGTCAACCTTATCATCGAAGTTCCACGGTGTGATGTCACCAGCATCTTTACGTACCATCCAGGAAAATTGATTTTCAGCATTCTCAGTCTTGGATTGTACCTCAGGTGTCACCATCGGCCCCACGTAATAAGGCACACGGAAGCTTACTAATTCATCAATTTTGTAAGGTTGCGTTGCCCGGTGTCCAACAATTGGATTAGGCTCACTTAGGAAGGGATAGTAGGATTTTTGATTATCAATAATCATATCTAATTCTTGCTGATGCACTTGATAAGGAATAACTCCGTTTTCTTTTGTCCGTTGTTTAGGCATAAAATGCTCTAATTCAATCTCATTACTGATTTTAACAGCTAACTCAGAATCATCATTTTTCAAAACTTTATTCAAATCTTTGTAGAAATCTGTCTGGGTAACTGCTTTACCGTCTTTACCATCAATGTAATGGTCGTAAGCTACTTGAATGGCTTGGGCTTTCTTGGCATCTGTTTGTTGATCAATATACTCCCGTAACCACTTAAGATGCTTCGCATGATCCTCGTAGCGCTCACACATGCTCTGTGAGAAATATTGACCGCTAGGCATGATCTCAGTTAACTGAATGGCAGCTTGAAGGTCACCTAATTTTTCAATCAGCTCCAACGCTGCATCGTCGAACGCACTTTCCAAATCTGCTCGATGATCTTCAATATCAGCTAAGCTAAAGGTCCATGTTTTCTCATCAGCCTTATCCACCTGCGTGCCTGTCAATAAAAATAATTTAGCCTTTAATCCTAGAATTGCCTTAGAAAATTCAGTAAAATTCGTCTTCCAATTCTTATTCTCACCAGTTACGGCCATCAGTAATTTCACAAGCTCCCGTTGTCGATCCAATCGACTACGGTTGTTATCCAGAATCAAAGCTGTAATCTTTTCTAAATTAGCCTCTGGCAACTGTGGCGCCGCCTCGTCAAAAATCACGCGCCAAGTATCATTCACAGACGCAAAGCGTTTTTTAAAGTCTAGTTCTCCCGGTTTAAAACCAGCTGGACTACCTGAACGTAAAAAATTCCCCCGATACTTCACAATGTGGTGGATAGCCAAATAAATTTCGCGTAAATCAAATTTTCGATGTTCCGTCATCAATTGCCAACGCAAGTGATAAATAGTCGGGTACTTTGAATAAAATTCATGATCTATTTGATTATCAAAAAGCTGATACTTATTCGTAAATCTGCTGTCCTTGGGCGACACATTAGAAACTTTCTGACGTGCAAAGAAGTTTTCGTCAATAGATGAAATCGGTTCATCGAAAATCTCTCGTAACAATCGTAACCGCCAACGACGCCGACTCAATCGTCGTCGAGTGGTCCGGAATCCCCGTCGTTCAGCTGCTGTCTGACCTTCCTGAAATAACCGAACCCCCAACCCCGTTTGGCCCTTGGTTCGTGTCACATAGCCGTTCATGTCAGCAGTGGTCCAACCGATAGAGCTGGTCCCAATGTCTAATCCAATGGCATATGGTTCATGCTTCTGTTTCATGGCGATAACGCCTCCTTAAGTATTGCTGATGACTTCTACTGATAGGCTCTGGATAGCCTAGTCTTTTTCATCAGCTGTTCTCATTTTATGCTGACTTATCCGACTTGTCTACACCTTTTACAACTAGTTAATTATTTATAAAGAGCACAATATTTTTAATATTCACGTACCACGTTTTACCTCGCATAATTATCCAAAAATAAAAATGTGAAAATAATTATAAATAAAATTATAACAGCGCCAATTTCTCCGAGTTTCTTCTATATACCCAGCCAAAATCACTGTTACATCACCTCCTACACGACCTAAAAATTACCTGTTGACAAACCCCGCCGACCTCGTTATTATTAGAGCCATATTAGAAATACACGAACGCATCACCAGGAAGAGTAATGACTCCCGCTAAGTTCAGAGACCACCGGCAGCTGAAAAGGTGGCTTACAACGGAGTCGTGAAGATGAGCCTGGTTGCTAACAATTGGTGGAAGCTGATTGTTCGATTTGAAGCCCGTTACCGCTTCCGACTTTTGGCAACAGAAGTTACGGAGATGGTGGATGTGAGTCCCCCATAAATCAAGGTGGTACCGCGAGTGAAATCGTCCTTATGTTTAGTTTACATAAGGACGATTTTTATTTTGAGGAGATGTTTTGGATGAAGAAAAAGGGAACGATCTTAACGGTGGCGGCCTTGAGCCTCCTAGCATTAGCTGGTTGTGGGAATGAAGCCAGTTCAAGCAGTAGCACTGGTAGCGCCAAGTACGCTGCCGACCAAACACTGAACTGGACGGAAACGTCTGAGCTGGCAACCAACGACTTGGCCCAAGCCACGGACACCCTGAGTTTTACCGTCTTGCAGAACACGCAAGAAGGACTCTACCGACTGAACACCAAGGGGAACCCGGCCAACGCGCTGGCCACCAAGACCACGCTGACCAACGGCGGCAAGACCTACACGTTTAACCTGCGTAAGGGGGTCAAATGGTCTAATGGCGACGAAGTGACCGCCAAAGACTTCGTGTACTCCTGGCAACGGACGGTCAACCCCAAGACCGCTTCACAAGACGCCTTTTACTTCTTCCAGGTGAAGAACGCCGAAGCCATCAACAATGGCAAGAAGCCACTGAGCGCACTGGGTATCAAGGCCGATGGTAAGTACAAATTAACCGTGCAACTCACCAAGCCCGTTTCGTACTTCAAGAAATTACTGGCTTGGCCGCTTTTCTACCCGGTCAACCAAAATGCCGTTCAGAAATACGGCAAGAAATACGGGACTAGTTCCGCCACGACCGTTTACAACGGCCCATTCCGCCTGACCAAATGGAACGGGACCAGCACCACCTGGACGCTGGCCAAGAACAAGACTTATTGGGATAAGAAAGCCGTCCACCTGGACAAGATCAACGAGGTCGTGACCAAGAGTACGACTACGAGCTACAACCTGTTCAACGCGAAAAAGACCGACGAAACGTTGCTCGACGGCCAACAAGTTAAGAACAATAAGAATAACGAAAACTTTGTTAAACGCCTCCCAACTGGGACGCAACGGTTGAGCTTGAATCAAAAGACCGTGCCTGCCTTCAAGAACGTCAACATTCGCAAAGCCTTCTCACTGGCCATCAACCGTAAGCAATTGGTCAACGATGTGCTCCAAGACGGCTCGACCGTCTCAAAGGGCTTCGTACCAGCTGGCATGGGCAACAATCCTAAGACTGGCGAAGGGTTCGACCAAGAAGCCGAGGTCAGCTCCGCCGTTTCTTACAACTTGAAACAAGCCAAGCAGCTGTTGGCCAAGGGCTTCAAGCAGACTGGCAAGAAGTCACTCGACGTTTCCCTCTTAGTCTCTGACACCGACGCCAGCAAGCAAACGGCCGAATTTCTCCAAAGTTCCCTGCAAAAGCTCCCCGGCGTAAAGGTCTCCATCAACACGATTCCTTATGTCCAACTGATCACGCGGCAACACAACAAGAATTATGACTTGACCCTGAGTGGCTGGCAATCCGTTTTCGCTGACCCAATCAACTTCCTGGACGTTTACGAAACTGGCTCCAGTTACAACACGTCAAGCTGGTCCAACAAGCAATACGACAAACTGCTGGATGAATCCGAAAACCAAGACGGTAACCAACCTGCCAAGCGGTGGGCCAAGCTGGTTCAAGCTGAAAAGGTCTTGATGAACGATCAAGGTACCATTCCACTGTACCAAGCAGCCAAGTCACAATTACTGCGGAAAAACGTCAAGAACATCAACTACAACCCCGCTGGTGTCCCTTATGACTTCAAGACGACTTACATCGCCAAGTAAGCACACGACCTAGGTGCTTCGTCCAAGGACTGGTTGATCCCCCTAGTTACCAGTCGTTGGCAGGCCTCATCAGCCAGCTCTACTTGTCAGTTCCATAAATGTCTTTATCTATAGTAGAAAACAGGTTCCCATCGGCGTTTGAAGTGCGCTCCGGTGGAAACCTGTTTTTGTGGCTATTTCATTAATAATTGGCGAATACTTTGCCGAGAGACCAGCTGGATCGGCGTAATCTTCTGCGGCAACGTTTCCTTAGCCCGCAACTGTTGGACGCCCGCAACGCCCATTTCATAGAAGTTCTGTGACACACTCGTCAGCTGAGGTTGGACTAACTGGCACAATTCTGTGCCGTCGATGGCGACAATCGACAAGTCAGCCGGCACGCGTAGGCCCAGGTCACGCGCCTGATTCATGACCCCAATAGCGGCCATGTCACTGGCGCCGACGATAGCGGTCAAAGCCGTTTGTGCGCCATATGCCCGCATGGCCGTTTGCCCGGCATCATAGCTGTAATTGCCGAGCTGAATCCAATCGGTGTCTGGCGTGATTCCTGCATTGGCTAGGGCCTGGGTGTACCCCAGCACCCGTTGACGGCCGGTGTGGTAATCGCTGTCGACGCCTGCCAGACCAATGCGGCGGTGGCCGGCGTTGATCAGCGCCTGGGTGGCCTGGTAGCCGACCTGCCAGTCGTCAGAGGTGATGTAGGGTAATCGCGCCCCATCAAAAGAAATCGACAAGAAACAGTAGGGAATCTGCGACTGTTGCAGCAGTGCCAAGTTCTCCGCCGCCAGATCGACCGACAGGAGTAAAATTCCCATCACTGGTCGCTCAATCACCGTGGTCAACGCGCGCCGTTGCTGCTCAGCGTCGGCATCCCCCGCATACAAAATGATGACGTTCAGGTCGTAGCGGTGGGCTTCGGCCTGAATCCCTTCAATGATCTGGCTGGCAAAGTTGGTTTTAGTCGAATTGACCACGGCCGCAATCACGTGGCTGTGGCGCGTGACCAATTCTGCGGCAGCCGTATTCTTCTGGTACCCCAGCTCCGTTGCGGCCGTCTGGACCTTCTGGGCCGTACTTTCGCTGAAGAAAGCCGTTTTGTTCGCCAGCACCCGTGAAACGGTGGCCGTGGAGACCCCCGCTAATTTTGCAATATCCTTAATCGTTGCGGCCATCACGACCACCTCGCTTTCAATTTGATCAGCATCTGTTCTTATTCTACCGTTAATTGACCTAAACCACAAAGCCAATCCAGCTAAAATGGGTAAATTTACACAAACGTTTGCTTTTCTGTTTTAAAGCTATTGTAAACGTTTGTGTAAAGTGATAGAATTTATTTTGTAAGCGGTTACTTAATTAATTGAATCCGTGATAGCAATTATTCTATTTTTCATTTTCAAGGAGGAATCACTATGGCGCAAAATACAGCCCTAGATGGTGAGCCCGCCGCAACGACCACAACGACCGTCGCCGACAACTCACTGCCAAAATTACCATTGAAGACCATCTTTGCCATGACATTTGGCTTCTTTGGTGTCAATATGGCCTTTTCCCTACAGTCATCCCAAATGGGGCGCATCTTCCAGACGATTGGGGCGGATCCGACGAAGCTCGGGTTCTTCTTCCTCTTGCCACCGTTGGCCGGCATGGTCGTCCAGCCCCTGATTGGGAAATATTCGGACGTCACCTGGAACCGGTTCGGTCGGCGGATGCCGTACCTCATGATTGGTGCCCCCATCGCCGCATTGGTCATGATTCTCTTGCCAAACGCCGGATCGTTTGGGTTTGGGTACGCCTCACTGGCTGCCCTGCTATTCGGTGCCGTCGCTATCCTGTTCATGGACCTGTCTTCTAACGTCTGCATGCAGCCGTTTAAGATGATTATTGGTGACATGGTCAACGAAGACCAAAAAGATTTGGCCTGGTCATGGCAACAATCCTACTCCAACTTGGGTGGGGTCTTGGCCACCATCTTCCCCTTTGTCCTGACCTGGTTTGGGGTCTCCAACGTGGCCGCCAAGGGAACCGTGCCGTTATCCGTACGGTTGGCCTTCTACATTGGTGCCGCGATTCTGTTACTCACATCCATCTACACCATCATCTCTGTGAAGGAATACGACCCCGATACCTACAACCGTTACCACCACGTGAAGACCGAGGCCAAGCAAAAGACCGCTAGTCTCTGGCACCTGGTCAAGACAGCGCCGCGGGCCTTCTGGGAAATCTCATTTGTCCAGCTGTTCGACTGGTTCGCCATTCAATACCTCTGGACTTACGGGACCGGTGCCATTGCCGATAACGTTTGGCACACCGCTAACGCCGCTTCGGCTGGCTATCAGGCCGCCGGTAACTGGTTTGGGATTCTCTCTTGCATCCAGTCCGTGGCCGCCGTTATTTGGGGATTCGCTGTATTGTCCCACACCAAGCCCAGCCAACGGAAATTCTGGTTCCGCATTAGCCTGATTATGGGTGGCCTGGGAATGATCTGGATCTACTTCATTCACTCACAATGGTTACTAGTACTGCCATTCTGTTTGATTGGCATCTGCTACCTGACCATGCAAACGCAAGCGATGTCACTGTTCACCGAATCATTGAACGGAGAAAACGAAGGGGCTTACTTGGGCCTGTTCAACTGTGGAATCTGCCTACCCCAGATCATCGCTTCACTTGCTAGTTTCGCCATCTTCCCGGCTATCGGTCAATCCATGCCCGGCATGTTAGTCATCGCCGGCATCGCCTTTCTCTTAGGGGCCGTCGCCGTGAGTGTTATTCATCCCAAATTATCTGAAAATTCTGTAAACTAAAGACACATACTTTTAGGAGGTTATCTGTTATGTCCAAGCAATGGTGGAAAAATGCCGTCGTTTACCAAGTTTACCCACGTAGTTACCAAGATAGTAACCACGATGGGATTGGGGATCTCCCCGGCCTGACGCAACGGTTGCCCTACATTAAGAAATTAGGGGCCGACGTGATCTGGTTGAACCCCATTTACAAGTCTCCCGACAAGGACAACGGCTATGACATCAGCGATTACCGCAACATTCAAGACGTCTACGGTACCATGGCTGATTTCGATACGATGCTGGCTTCAGCTCATCAACAAGGCTTGAAGATTTTAATGGACCTCGTCGTCAACCATACGTCCGACCAACACGACTGGTTCGAACAAAGCCGGCAGTCCAAGGACAATCCGTACGCAGATTACTACATCTGGCGCGATCCCGTCGACGGTCACGCCCCCAACAACTGGGGTTCTTACTTCAGCGGCTCTGCTTGGACCTTTGAACCCAAGCGCCAACAGTACTACTTACACCTCTTTGCACCAGGCCAACCCGACCTGAACTGGGAGAATCCCAAGGTTCGGCAAGAGATCTGGAGCCTCATGCGCTTCTGGCTGGATAAGGGTGTCGACGGCTTCCGCATGGACGTCATCAACCTGATTTCCAAGCCCGCTGGCCTTCCCGATGCGCCACAAGCACCTGGCGCGCCTTACGGTAACGTGGAGCCCCTAGTCTCCGATGGACCGAAGTTAAACGACTACCTGCGGGAAATGAACGATGAAGTTCTCTCCCACTACGACGTCATGACGGTGGGGGAAATGCCCGGCTCAACGCCAGCCGATGCCATTACTTACACCGGTCTAGACGCCAACGAGCTGAACATGGTCTTCCAATTCCAACACGTCAGCCTCTCACCGAACCCCAATCAGCGACTGGGTAAGTGGAACGACGCGCCAGTCAAGCTGACCGAACTAAAGGACGCCTTATCTCGGTGGCAAAAAGCGTTGGATGGCAAGGGTTGGAACAGTCTGTACTGGAACAACCATGACCAGCCCCGCGCCGTCTCCCGTTTCGGTAACGACACACCGCAATATCGCGAATTGTCCGCCAAGATGTTGGGGACCACGCTACACATGCTACAAGGTACCCCTTACGTCTACGAAGGCGAAGAACTGGGCGAGACCAACGTTCACTACACCTCACTGGATCAATACGAAGATCTGGAGAGCCTGAACGCTTATCACGAAATCGTGGATGACGAAAAGATCATCGACCAGCCAACCATGCTGGCTTACCTGTCGCATATGTCTCGGGACAATGCCCGGACACCAATGCAATGGGACGCCTCCAAGAACGCCGGCTTCTCCGATGCACAACCGTGGTTTGCGTTGAATCCGAACTACACCGACATCAATGCGGCCGCCGAAGTCGACGATGACGATTCCGTCTTTAACTACTACCGCCGCTTAATTGCGCTACGACACCAGAGTGACCTGATCGTTCACGGTACTTACGAAGAACTCGACCCTGACGACAACCAAGTCTTTGCCTACCGGCGCCACTATCAAGGCCAAACGCTGCTGGTCATCAGCAATTTCACCGACCAAACGGTGACCCGCGATTACGACCAAGCCCAAGCCAGTGACAAGCTCATCGGCAACTATGCCGACGATCAAGGGACGACGTTGCGGCCTTACGAAACTAAGGTTTACCTGTTTAAGTAACATGTGAATTCAAAAAGCATCAGCTTCCTGTGACTGCGAGCGCTGGGAATTGGTGCTTTTTCGTTTGGCTTAGTCCAAGGGAAATAAGGGCAATTCCGCCAAATACCGAATGTCGTCACGACTGACGGCACCGCCTTCGGCCAAAATCGCCAACTGCCCCACGACCGTCGCGCCCGCCTGTTCAATCAACGTCCGCGCCGTCGTCAAGGAACCGCCACTACTGATGACGTCATCCACGATTACCACGCGTTTAGCCACCAACCGATCGGCGTCGGCCCCATCCAGGACCAATTCTTGCGGTTTACTAGTCGTGATTGCGTTAACCGGCAACTTGATGGGTGCGCGCATGTAGTCTTTGGTCGACTTCCGCAGGACAACAAACTGCGGGTGATTGGTCAGGCGACTCAATTCCTGTGCCAAGGGAATGCCTTTGCTTTCCAGGGTGACCAAATAATCGAAATCCGCTGGTATTAATTTCACCAGTTCCGCTGCCGCATAATCCGTGAGCTCCGCATCCCCCAATAACACGAACGAGGCAATCGCCAGGTCCTGGCTAATTTGAACGATTGGCAACTGCCGCGTGAGTGGTCCGATTTTTAACTGATACGTCTTCAACATGTGTTAAACCCCCAGTCCTAAAAGTGGTAAGCCAAATTTCAAGATTCCGCCCGTCAACAGGCCCGCAAACGGATCGACCACGGCCGTGATGACCAGCGTCAATGCCGCAATCGTTGCGTCTGACCCGTGGAGCGCAGTCGCCGCATCAGCCGGGAAGATGACCACAGCGCCCAAAATGAATAGGAATCCCGCAATCGATGCACTTGGCACATATTTTCCCAGCTTGGGCAACCAGCCGATTGCCAGAATTGCCGCCATAATCAGCATCATCATGATGCCAGCCACCACGGGTTCTGGCGCACTGGCCGTCGCAGAAATGATGGCCTCGACCGGTGCCCCACCCAGCAGGCTCGTTCCCATGTCGGCTAACGATTGCGTGATGGTCAGCAGGTTCAGATTCACCGGATTGGGCTTCAATCCCGTCATCTCACCGGTAATCAGTCCATATGAGATGTTGGCGCCAATGTTCAAGCAAGCCAGACTCAATGCGCCCCGCACGACTCGGGAATTCACAGTCGGCTTGGTAAACACAAAGCGCCGGGCCGTCACGTGTTCCGGGAGTTCGGCGCGATAGTGTTGCAAGAAGACGGCTGCGAGGCTTGATCCGACGACCGACAGCCCAATGGTCCACACCAGGTCCTTGGTCACCAAGTACGTCACAGCGGCCAGGGCGACGGATAACCACCCTGTTAAGCGTTCGTTTTTGGCCATGCCGACAGCGATTCGCACCAGCATCACCCCGACACCGGCCATCATCCCCGCCATGATCTGGTTGCCCAGGACCGCAACGATTTTGGTCAGGGTACCCGTCACCCCAATCAGCAGCATGATGACCGAGCCCCCTAGAATGATCGACGTTCGTTCCCGCAGATCACGCCCGAGTTTCCCCGTCAGTGCCAACGACTCTGCCTGAAAAGACAGCGGTGCGACAGCCCCAAAGACGCCATTGACCGCTGAAGCAAAAACAAACGAAAACATCGTCGGAAAGATGGCAAATCCCAGAGACATCGCCATAATCCCTTGAGGAATCCCATTCAAGACCACGCCAATCGCCGCCAACAAGTCCGCTAACCAATGCACACCCAATTCCCCCACTCGTTAAAATTCGTATTTGTTTCACCATCATACGGGATTATTGCTTGGGTGTCTACTATTATCTCTTAATATGCGAACATTTATAATTAAAATCGTTATTAAATTCGTATATAGTTAAGCGATTAAAAAAGTGTGCCACGAAATTCATCGGGACACACATCCTTTTAATGACTATTACGTTCATCTCGTTTTAGTTGGCGTTCTGTTCCGGCTACCCGCAATAACTGCCAGGAAGTGGGCAACGTCAGCGCCTTCAGCCGGCCGGCCGCCAGGGACGTAGCCTCCTGGGCCAATCTGCCAGCGCGGGTGTCACAGCCCACCGGTACGTACACGTCGCAACTGGCGTCCTGGTCCACTAACTGCTGGAACAATTGACGTAGGGCGGTCACGCCGGCCGGTAGCAATAACTGATGTTCCGACAACCCCATCTGCTGAAGCCAGCACTGGGCCTGTCCCGCCATACCGGCCAATCGCGCTGGTGAACTGGACCCTTTATGCTGCGTGACCATCAACGCGACCAGCGCGCCCGTGGTTGCTAGCAGCGTGGCGTGGTCCGTGACGGCCAAGTCAGTCAGTAAATACGTCGCGGGCGTGGTTGGGTCGCGCGTCAATGGCCAAGCCGTCATCAGCTGACTAGCGATGCGGCCATAAACGCTGTGTGACAGCCGTTCCAGTAGTGTCTCGACGGATACTTGTGGCACGATGGTCAGTTCATCGGTCGCCTCGTCGATGACCAACAAGTCCCGCACATCAGGCCCCACTAACGCCGCCGCACTTACCGCCGGATCCGTTGACCACGGCAATAGCGGCACAAAATCCGCGCCAGCCCGTTGGACATTAAATTGTTTCACACCCCCACCACCTTTCTGCTTACCGTAGTGTACCCCCTTCGCCCTACTTGAAGGCAAGCGCTTTGCCCAAATTTCCAAGACAAATGCTTGCGCCGAGGAGATTGGACGCGTATGATAGAAAACATCACTTACAGTTAGTCGAACGCTAACCCTAAAAGGAGGAAACTCGCGTGTCTTATACCATCCACGAAGTTGCCCAAAAGCTGGGCATCTCCACTTACAGCATTCGTTATTACCACGACCATGGTATGTTGCCCTACGTCCAACGTGATGAGAACAACAACCGCGTCTTTAACGATGTCGACCTGGAATGGCTGCACATCATCGTTTTCCTCCGTGGCACCGGAATGCCCGTCGAACGGATCCATCACTACCTCGACTTAGTCCAAGAAGGTGACAGTACCGTTCCCGAGCGCTACGCCATGATGCAAGCGCAACAGGAACGAACGCTGAGCGAAATCGCTGACTTGCAACATCACTTGTCAACCATCAACTTTAAGGTGGACCACTACGCGTCCATCATGAAGAACCACGAACCCGATAGCTTTGTGCCGTCCAATTTGCGCGACACAGCCGCTGACCAAACGGCTTAAGCTTGACCGGCTCCCACTAGCAGAATCACAACCAAATCAGCCAGTTCACGGGGTATCCTGTGAGGTGGTTTTTTTCTGAGTCAATTTCCTTGTACCCCCTTTACTAATATGCTAATATTAACAGCCTGTGAAGCATCTATTGCGTATTTTTTAAAAGGGGGTCTGACCCTTGGAAACAGCACTAATTCCGCATTGGCGGCGCAATATTTATTTATTTTTAACCAGTCAGTTTCTGTCAGGCATCACCAGCATGGTCGTCCAGTACGCCATCATCTGGTATCTGACCAAGCAGACCGGTTCAGCCACGGTCCTCAGCCTAGCCACATTGCTGGGCATGATTCCGATGGTGTTGCTCAGTCCGTTTGTGGGGCCCTTCGTCGACCGCCTCAACAAGAAAGCCTTGTTGATCGTTCCCGACGTGGTGGCAGCCATCTTTGCCATTATTTTGTCCGTTGTTGGTACGCTGCAAGCGACCTTTCCGCTGTGGCTGATTTTCATTTCACTTCTGGTTCGTTCCATCGCGCAGACCTTCCAAATGCCCACCATCCAGTCGATTCTACCGACCATGGTGCCCACAGAAGAGCTGACGCGGATCAATGGTCAATTGGGTATGGTCCAATCGGCCAACATGATTATTTCCCCTGCACTTGGCGCGTTTTTATTTGCCATCATCCCCATGAATTTCTTAATTTTAGTGGACGTCTTGGGCGCCATCATTGGGATCAGCCTGCTGACCTTCGTGGCCATCCCCGAACACCCAGTCATCGACGAAAAGGTTCACGTGCTCGCCGATGCCAAATTTGGGCTGAATAAGCTCCGTCACACTCGCGGCTTGTGGGCCATCACCATGATCGGCGCGACGTTTACGCTGATGTTCATGCCCGCCGCTAGCCTGTATCCCCTGATGACCATGGGTTATTTCCACGGCACGGTCGGCCAGGCTGGCTTGATTGAGGTCATCTACTCGGTCGGGATGCTGGGCGGGGGCGCCATCATTGGCCTCTTCGGCAATTGGCGTGACCGCATGAAGCCTATCTTCTGGGCGACCATCGCCATGGGTGTCACCTTTGGCGGCAGTGGCCTGCTTCCCGGTAATCAAACCGGCTTCATCTGGTTCGTGGTTCTCAACGTATTGGCCGGCGCCGTGACGCCATTTTACAGTACCTTGTTAATGGCGATGATTCAGCAGAGTTTCCCATCTAACGAATTGGGCCGCGTCTTAGGGGTCTTAAATTCCCTGACCAGTATCGCCGGGCCCGTGGGCCTGATTTTCGCTGGGCCCCTCGCCGACACGATTGGCGTGGAAAAGTTGTTTATCATCGGCGGCGTGGGTTCCTTGATCTGTGGCTTGGCCATGTTGCTGATGCCGAGTGTACGCGCCTACGACCGACAGTTGCAGGCCCGCTTAACGGCTGAAGCCGAACCGGTGGTTGAAGAACCGCTGGAATAATCCCTATTTTTGTAATCGACAGGACGTCTGGTCAGCTGACTGGGCGTCTTTTTTACAAAATCCCAAGCCAACTATTAGCAGAAGTGGTATGCTTAATAGTGATTATTAACTAATCTTTGGAGATGGTTGTGATGAAGCATCAACGCTGCTTATGGATGACACTATTAACTGGATTAAGTGTCTCGGTCGGCCTGAGTTTCTCGGCACCAGCCAGCGCGAAATACGTGAACCATAGTACCACCCCGACTGAACTGCGGGGCACGTGGTACCAGTATCAAGGGCATCATCAATGGACCAAAATTGTGATTAAAAAGCACGCTTTCAAGCTGAATGGCAAGACACTGTACACACCGAAGAAGAAGTCCTGGCATAAACTGTATGTCTTACATCACAAGAAGGGACAAGAAGCATCCGGTGGCCTGAAGGGTTATGGTGGCACGAATTATACGTTCAACGGCAAGTTTAAAGGCGACTATCAGCAGCTGGGAAACTTCTGGCTTTCTCCGCGTAAAATCAAGGGTCGTCGCGTGATGAAATCGTATTATAATATGTGGAATTTTGAAGTTTACACACGGCAAAAGATTCAACACAACTATAACTACACATCTAAGGGCAAACAATATATCAACAAAATTGGGCGCTCATAACTTCTCTTTCAATTTACTAGCTTTTCTAGAATCGCCAAACTACTAGTCCCACCAGTCCTTTTCGCTGATGTGGCTAGTAGTTTTTTAGGTGTACACCTCCACCCAAATAACTTATCCTTGACAAAATGAATGAATTATCTTATTATTCATTCAGTAAGGAGGACCTCTCATGGAAGAAAAGCAACAACGCCTTTTCACCGCCGCGCGTGACCTATTCTTAGCCAACGGCTTCAAGGCCACCAGCATCGCTGACATTGCAGCGCGGGCCAACGTGGCGGTTGGGACCTTTTATAATTTTTATGATGCCAAATCCACGATTTTTCTAGCCGTCTACAATGCCGAAAATGAGCGGGTCAAAGCCGCTATTCTAGCGCAGACCGACCTCGACGCTGACCCAGCAACCGTCTTACGGACAGTGATCCAGCAAATTTTCGCTCAGTCCGCGGACAATCTGGTATTACAAGAGTGGTTCCACAATCCCAAGCTCAACGCGCAAATCGCGCAGGCCAACCAAAACGCTGTCACAGATAGTGTGGTCTACGCGACCCTACTTAACTTGATCGACCGCTGGCAGGCCCGGGGCCTTCTAGCAGACGGCATGACCCCCAAACGCGCCGTTAACTTATTCAACGCCTTGGTCGTCGTGGATTTCCATCAAAATGAGC
Source organism: Levilactobacillus yiduensis (assembly GCF_024718525.1). Taxonomy (NCBI): domain Bacteria; kingdom Bacillati; phylum Bacillota; class Bacilli; order Lactobacillales; family Lactobacillaceae; genus Levilactobacillus; species Levilactobacillus yiduensis. Next base: position 46,020 of record NZ_JAMXAZ010000016.1, on the reverse strand, counting down.
TTCAGTCGGCCGACTACTTTCAGGTCCTCAACGACCTCATCGTCGGTATTCTCAAAGTCGTTTTAAAATAGCCATGACGGTTATTTTTTTAAGTCAAAAAGTGAATGAATAATAATTATGTTCATTCACAACCATAAAGGAGCTATCATGAAAAAATTTTTCTTAATCTTAGGCCTAATTCTCATCGTCCTCGCCGTACTCATCGGGGGCCTCGTCCTCTGGACCACCACGAGCCATCGCCGTCTCAACGTCAACACGTTCAAGGTTCAACCTCTGACCAATCAACGGATTACCTTGAAGGAAACGCCGCGTCAGCTCGACTTGACCCTTCGAACTGCCGTTGTCATCATCCAAACGGGCCAGCACCCGGGACTCCAACTAACCAACGTGACTGCCGATCAGTACCACATCGCTCAAAACAACGGCACGCTCAAGTTAACGCAACCGCAAGCCACTAACCACCAATTCGAAATTGGTAAATCGGCAACCGTTACGCTGATCCTGCCCGCCGACACCCAATTAGACGCCCTCACCATCAATCAGCTCAACGGAACACTCAAGCTAAACGATCTGACGACCCAGCAACTTCTGATCCACCATCACAATGGCACGACTCAAGCCGATCACCTGACTGTCAACGGTCCCGGTCGGCTGATTAAGGACAATGGCAGCACCACTCTGACTAAGTTGACGAGCGCTGGACTGAAAGTCGCCGTGAAAAATGGCCAGGCCCACCTTAACGGCCGTCGCGTTGCCACTAGTAACCATAGCTATGCCGTCTCCGGTCAGCATCCCCTGACCATCACCAGTGGCTCCGGCCAAGTCAAAATCACCCAATAGAAAAAACTTGTCCGCCATCCAGGTGTTTTCGCCTGCGATTGGGGACAAGTTTGCTTTAACAAGTATTTTCTATTCGTGAGATTTATAAACCGAAAACCCTACATTTTCTTCTCGAAGCCTTCCATCGGTGCCGCTTCATTCTGGTAATCTACCGCCGTTGCGGGATCCGTGGTGAAGTGCATGACCGAGTAAAAGGCCCCTTTCAGGTAGTATTGCATGGCAACGGGAATCTTCAGCTCCGTCATTTCAGAGGGTGACAACTGGTAACGAATGCTGGCCTCATCATGGTCTTCAACCTTTTCCATCCATTGGGGTTCGCGGATCATTTCTCGACCCATTGCGACCAGGTCGGCCCCCATCGCCAAGACTGCTTCAGCATCGGCAGGCGTTTCCACCGAACCCACACCGATCAGTGGCTTGCGGCCAGCCAATTGCGCCACAAACTTTTTCATAATGGGTTCGTGATCGGACTTATCATTCAATGAGGTCCGTTGCGCTGAACCCATGGACATGTGGACGTAATCCACAGGAGACTCGCCGAGCATATCCAGGAAGGCCAGGCTGTCAGCTAACCGAATGCCGGGTGTCTCGATTTCTTCTGGCGAGATGCGGTAGCCCAGTAAGAATGGGCGGTCCGCATAGGTGGCAATGGCGTCATGAACGCGGGCAATCACGGCCTTGGCCAATCCCATCCGTGCATCCCGGTCGCCGCCCCACTTGTCAGTCCGACGATTCGAGTTAGGAGAGAAGAACTGCTGCAACAAGTACGTGTTGGCCCCGTGCAGTTCGACACCATCAAATCCCGCGGCAATCGCCCGCCGCGTTGCCTCACCAAAAGCAACGATCAGTTCGTCAATCTCAGCGGCGGTCATTTCCCGCGGTGTTTGTGAATCAGCCGGGAAGACGGCCTTGACCGCACTGGCGCTGACCGGTTGTTGGCCCCGCAAAATGCTGTCGTTGGACTTACGGCCGGCGTGGAAGATCTGCAGGACGGCCTTGGTGCCGTTGCGCTTCATCGCATTGGCTAGGCGACTGAGGCCCTCAATGTCGGTGTCATCAGCAATCGACAATTCGCCTTCAAAGCCCTTACCACCAGCGACCACGTTGGCCACCTCACCAATAATCAGGCCCACACCACCGGCCCGAGCGCTGTAAAAGTCAATCTCGTCGTTCGTCACGTGACCGTCGTAGAAGCTAGACATGGTGGTCGTTGGGGACATGACCACGCGATTCTTTAAGGTTAAGCCATTTTGAAATGCATAGGATGTTTGAAAATGATAAGTCATTCTGATTTCCGCCTTTCTTGATTACAGGTTTGGATTGCGATTAGAATCGGCCGGAGCGTCTCGCCCGCGGTGGTCAACATCCAGCCGTGTTTCACGTGAAACATAATCAGGTGGTGCCGCCACAAGCGCCAGAGTCCTTGCCAGCATCGGTGCCACTTAGTTCCCAGCATCTGGCGCTGGAGACACCACCAATGCTGCGGCCCGTGTGCCAGCAACAATAATAGGTGCCATTCCGTGGGGCTGCCAACCAGACTTTGCGTCACTGCCAGCCCCCGAACTGTTGGGCTCATCGCGTCACCTCCTTAACGAGACCTAGCATAACTGCTGGGCCAAAATAAAAAAAGAAGGCACTTAAAAGTACCTCCTAGTTAGTCGTTAAAATATGTGTGAATCCGCTGTGATCATGGGTCACTTCCATGTCTGGTACCTCGCTGGCCCGGCGTTCACCCCACACAGACATTTGAACCAGAATCTGGCCCAACGAACGACCCAGATCAGTCAGGGCGTACGTAACCTTGAACGGCGCACGGTCGCCTAACACGTGCCGCACAATGATACCGTCATGTTCCAGTTCTCGGAGCTGTTGCGTCAACACCTTTTGCGAAATGGCCGGCAACTCCCGGCGCAGGTCACACGTCCGTTGTGGCTGATTACCCAGGTGGCAGAGCAGTTGTGGCTTCCATTTACCCCCGATAACGCCTAGCGTGGCCTCAACCCCATTGTCGTATGACTTTTTCACGTGATGACCTCCCAAATGTTTTTCCTCATTGTACGCCTTAACTGTCGATTTGGGGAGTAGGCACCTTTTGGTAAGTATCAATTTTTCATCAGCTATCAACAATTATCAATGTTTAATAATCATTAATAACTCCTAGTCATAAAAATGATTGGCCCACGACATCATCTCGTCAAGCCAATCATTTTCCAATTCCTATTCTGCCGGCACCGCCATCACGTTGGTATCGACGACCCCGAATTCGCGGCGCATGGCCGCTTCAATCTTCTCGCCCAGACGGTAGCTGTCCTGCACTTCCATGTGCGCGTCCACGGCAATTACCATGCCGACCGTGACCACGTTGCCGTTGTAGTGGGCTTTCAAATCCACGACCCGCTTGACGCCAGCGAAACGCGCTGCCATTTGGCGAAATTGTTCTTCGACTTGTGGGTCAAAGTAATCCGCCAGGTTCAAGCTACTCTCTCGGAAAATCTTGATGCCCGCCGTCAGGATAAAGATCCCGACTAACATACTGGCCACCCCATCGAGCCAGGTCAGCTTAAACGCTAGTGCCCCGCCGATGGCAATCATGGTGCCCAGGCTAGTCACGGCATCGCTCAAGCTATCTTGCGCTGCGGCCGTTAACGCCGCGTTCTTTAATTTCCGCCCGGTGCGCTTGTTCAGCCACCAGACACCCAACATGATGACCGTCGCCACGCCGGCCCCCAGCAAGGTAATCGGCTGGGGAATCTCCTGGTCCGCCGGATGCATCAAGCTTTTGATCCCGCCATAGATGACGCTAGCAGCAATCGCAATCATCACGATTCCCGTGATCATGGTAAAGACGGTCTCGTAGTGAAAACGCGTCAGTTGGAGGCGCTGGCCGCTGTGGCTGTAATCTCCCGGCAGCGGCTGCCCCATCAAGTCATCGTCGTGAATATCCCGGGCGATGTAGATGCCAATCAGTAACAGCACCGACGAGATAATGCCCGATAGATTATTAAATGCATCCGCACGTAACGTTTGCGAATGGCCAATGACCGCTAGATAAAATTCAATCACGGAAATGGCCAGGTAGGCGCCCACGTTTAGGTACAAATGGTGTTGGGCCCCATGCAGTTTGGCCAGTTCTACCTGTTGTCGGGCCTGCCACGCCGCCTGTTCCTGCTGCTGATGCTCTTGCATATTGTTCATATTGCCAATCCCTCTAATCCTCTCAGCTAGGTCCATTATAGCCCTCCTAGCTAGCGGTGGACCGTTTACTTCTCAGCCGCAAAGACCACGTGATCCACCCGTTGGCCGAGGCGATTCATCGCAGGAATCTGCTGGTCTAATCTGCCATGTTGCGACAAGGCCACGACCACCACGGCGCGCTTGCCTTGCGCAAAAATTGCGGCGTCATTTTCCACGCCGTACGTGTCGAACTCCCCCGTCTTGTTATAGACCTGACGACCGGCCGGCACGTGACGAGGTAACTTGGTGTGATTGGTGTTGGCCGCCAGCAGCTTGAGCATGGCCGCATCTGCGGTCGGTGAAATCAGCCGGTGTTGCCACAATTTCATTAATAATTGGCCCAGGTCCCGGGCCGAGGTGACGTTGTCGCGGCCTGCCGCAAGGGCTTGTTGGTCCATCATCTTTCGCCGCAAGACGGTCTGCGTGGCCCCTAACCGTTTAATTTCCTGGTTGACCGCACTTAGCCCGCCAACCCGGCGAATCACGATATTGGTTGCCGTATTGTCGCTCACGGTCATCATGGCCCGCAACAAGTCGCGGTTGGTTACCCGCGTGCCATCTGGTTGGGCCTGCAGATTCCCGGTACCCCCAACTTTATCGGCAGCACGCAAGGTGTAGGGCGCTGATAAATTGAAGGTGCCCGCGGTCACCTGCCGATAGACCGTCGCCAAAATAAATAGCTTAATATCACTGGCCGCTTTTTGCGAACGATTCCGCCAACTCAGGGTCTGTCCCCCAGTCGTCTGTATGTAGACCGCATTTTGCCCGGCGAGCTGCCCCATCGTCTGCTGGGCAATTGCTTTTAACGGCAGTTGGGGGTGTGCAGTCGACCGTTGCGTTGTCTGGTGGGCACGCACAGTTGGTGTCTTGCGCTGGGACGCTTGCCTGGTCGCGTGGTGGGTCGCGACCGATGAGCTTGCCGCCGACCGCTGCGGTGCTTGGCGTTGACAGCCCGCCGCCCCCCAGCTCAACGCGACGCAAAGGGCCAGTAACCCGGTTAATTTCATATGATCTCCTCCTCAAAAAAATGAGTTTAGGTACGACCGCCTAAACTCATTTTGTGCGCCGCGCCAAAAACTTTGGCCCCTGCGCACGTCAGGTTTACTACTGCATCCAAACTTCATTGACCAAATCACCATCATAAGAATTCCCATCGGTCAAGACGATATCGTCATCGTAAGACGTGTAGCCGTAGTAGGCTTCGTGCTCGCCATTACTCCAGGTCACGTCGATCTCCACGTTGGCATCGATGGTCTTGGTATCGTTGGTCCCCGTCGTCACGTCATAGGACAAGACGCCCGACGCGCTGGAATTCTTGATGGTCGCGGTTCCGTGAAAGGCTGAGCCGTCGTTGTTGTTTTGCACGACCGTCCCGTCGCCGTGAATCGTCAGGGTCTCTTGTTGCCGGTCACCATCGTCATCATTATAGAAATAGTAATCGCCGGTGTACTTGCTATAGCCGTCAAAACTGTGATTCGTGGTTGACGTGGTCGTCGTGTTCCCACTAGCCTGACTAGTCGACCCAGTCGTCCCAGTGGCTTGTTTCCCCTGACTCTTCTTCAGCAGAAATTTGTCATTACTCTTCTGCAAACTGAAAAATTCGGTTTTGAGCGCACCAAAGCCCTTCTTGTTCAGATCTGTCAGGTTAATCGTGCTTAATTTTTGATTAGACTTTTTATATTTGCCATCTGCATTCAGTTCCTGAGCCGCCTTGATGATCGACTCATCCTTAGCTGTTTTACCACTGGTTTTCTTGCTCGACTGTGCCTGTTTGAGCGCGTCCTTGACCTGATGGCCACTCAAGTTGGACGAACAGCCTGCTAGACCGCTGGCCGCCAATCCCACTGCCAGCAACGTGAGCCAGTGTGTGTGCTTTATCATGTGAATCCGCCTCCGTCTGAAAGATTGTTATGTATCCAATACCTCAAGTTTACGGCAAGTAGTCAACAACTACAACGACCAGCATCGAATATAACTAATTAGATAAATGGTTTCCGGTAAACGTCATTTAATGTCGTCACGGTAAATTCCAGCAGGGGGTTCACGACCCACTGAAACCTCACGCATGTGCGCATTCAATTGCGAAATCACGACCAAATGAGAACAATTTGTTTAATCTTTCATTAACCTATTTGCCATTTTGTAAGCGTTAAATAAATTTTCTTATCGACCAGCGAATACCATCAAATCAGCGATAATACCAGGTTTTATCACACAACTAACCAACTCTTTTTCGAAACCAGTTGCAAACTGTAAATTTTTTAGTTATAATTGCTTTGTGAAATTGGTACCAATGATTTTCAAAACTTCCGAAAGAAGGCATTTGTATAATGGCTGAACGTAGTTATGATTTTCTTATGCCCAGCGTCAACTTTTTTGGCCCTGGCGTAATTAGCAAGATTGGTGACCGTGCAAAGATGTTAGGGATGAAGAAGCCCGTCATCGTAACGGATAAGTTCCTTGAAGGAATGGAAAACGGTGCGGTTGAACAAACGCTCGACTCCTTAAAGGCTGCTGGTGTTGACTACGTTGTCTACAACAACGTTGAACCGAACCCTAAGATTCGGAACATCAAAGAAGTTAAGAAACTTTACGAAGAATCAGGCGCCGACTCCATCATCACTGTTGGTGGGGGCTCTGCTCATGATACTGGTAAAGGTGCCGGCATTATCTTGACGAATGGTGACGATATCACCAAATTAGCCGGGATCGAAACGCTGGACAAGGCTTTGCCACCATTGATTGCCGTTAACACAACTGCTGGGACGGGTTCAGAATTGACTCGTCACGCTGTTATCACGAACGAAGAAACCCACTTGAAGTTCGTTGTCGTTTCATGGCGGAATATTCCGTTGGTTTCCTTCAACGACCCAACTTTGATGCTGGATGTGCCTAAGGGCTTAACTGCCGCAACTGGGATGGACGCCTTCGTGCAATCCGTTGAACCTTACGTTTCCGTTGACCACAACCCAATCACCGACTCACAATGTATCGAAGCCATCAAGTTGATTGAAACTTCCTTACGTGAAGCCGTTGCCAATGGGCACAACCTGGAAGCACGGACTAAGATGGTCGAAGCTGAAATGTTAGCCGGGATGGCCTTCAACAACGCCAACTTGGGTTACGTTCACGCCATGGCTCACCAATTGGGTGGTCAATACGACGCGCCTCATGGTGTTTGCTGTGCTTTGCTCCTGCCTTACGTTGAAGAATACAACATCATCGCTTGCCCAGAACGCTTTGCTGAATTAGCTAAGATCATGGGTGAAAACACCGATGGTTTATCCACGCGTGACGCTGCTGAATTGTCCATCAAGGCCATGAAGCAATTGTCAGAAGACGTTGGTATTCCAAAGTCCATCAAGGAAATCGGTGCAAAGCCAGAAGACTTCGAGCTGATGGCCGAAAACGCCTTGAAGGACGGGAACGCCTTCTCCAACCCTCGTAAGGGGACTAAAGAAGATATCATCAAGATCTTCCAAGCTGCTTACGACGCAAAATAACCAGACAACTAGCGCGACGATTGCGGCCAGTCCCGTAATCACTCGCGATACTCCTTGCAAACACCAGGGTTGGGGTTAACCGCCCGACCATGAAAATTGACGGCCCACTGGTTACCCCCTCGTGGTCGTCATCAAAAAAACAAGATTGATTGTGTATGACATCTTAAAAACCACCTTTGCGGGTGGTTTTTTTGCTTATGCGCGATTTAACTACTGAGGAAGTTCTTACTATGAAAAAATTTTTAACCTTTGATTGCTACGGCACGCTTCTCCGTGAAGAAGGGACTTACGCCGAGATCGTCCGCGCAGCCCATCAGATCGGGGTGGATGTTAAATTAGCGCGGCAACGGTTCATCACTTATCAGGCTGACCGCAACAACATGCATCCCTACCTGGACTACGACCTTTTAACGCGTAATAACCTGATTCATCTGGACTATCAGTTTGGCCTCAAGCACCAGTTCGAACGCTATTATCCGGAAATCCTGATGGCACACCGGGACCTGACACCATTCCCAGAAGTCATCGCGACCCTGAAGACCCTGCGTGAGCGCGGCTATCATTTAATCATGATGTCCAATTCCAGTTGGGATATCATTCCAGCCAACGCCGATGCGCTTCAGGTGCCTTTTGACATCTGGACCGCTGAAGACGTCCACGCGTATAAGCCGGACCACACCTTCTTCAATGCCGTCGATCAGCACTATGGGTTTACCCCAGAGAACCACTGGCACATTGCCCAAGGGTATCCGAGTGACATTGTGCCGGCCAACGACTTACAGTGGCCATCCATCTGGGTCAACCGTGAAAATGCCCAACCAACCGCAGCCGCCCGGCCAACACACATGGTCACCACGCTGGATGAAGTGTTGCAGTGGTTGCACTAAATATTTTACTGTTAACATATCAAAAGCATACACGTATTTTTACGGAGGTTGGTTACACCCCTGTATACCAAAAGGGCCACTCAATTGAGCGACTCTTTATTTTTGTAATTAACTAAAAGTTTCAAGTGCAAATGTTTTCTGACTAATCCTCAGTCAACGGGAGTACAAGTATTAATCTAATTTACCACCAGTACCTGTCAGACAGCCCAATCACAATTAGGAGTAGCCACGCCGGAACAGCAATACCCATCCACATTAAGGGCATTCTGCCACGTAGCCGAGAGTGAGCTAAATTTGTACTCAGCCGTGGGCGTTTTCAAGTGACCTACTTGGAAACGGGCGTCTGCGAGACGTGCTTTTCGGCTCGAAGCGAGGTTGAAGACCGCTCTTTGGCTTCGACCGGTCCTTCCCACAGCGTCACGGTCCAAATTTGGCGAACGGTAAGGCGGCCAGTGCGAGCCGTGCTGCATTCACTTAGGCGCGACCCGGTATCGCAACACCGTTTTGGCCTTCTCCGGCGCAGTTCGCCGGGGATCTGTCAGGTAGATCTCGCGGTGCCAGTAGTCGCCCATGATGGGAACGACTTTTAGCTGTTGCTCAGTTAAAATCGTCTGCAGTTTTGCAAACGTTGCTGGCTCATCGTCAAACGGTCCATGATGCACCGTCTGCAGGACGCGGCCTTCTGCGTAGGTTTCCCAGGTCACCTTAGCCAAATAAGGATTCGCTTTCTTAGCCTGAACAGCGGCCAATGCCCGGTCAAAATCACGTTCGGTCAATCGATCTGGCTGACGTAACATAATTTTATAGCTTAACGCAGCCTTGTTCAGGGTCGCGCCTCGTGACCCATCGGTAGTCGTCCACACGCCTTCTAGGGGATAGACCGTGTACACGTACGGTTCGCCAATTTCACCGCGCTTGAGTGCCATGCGCAGCTGATAAGCGACCGGATACAACGCCGCGACGTGTTCACCAAAGTCCGGCTGGTTGGGGTCCCCAGTCCCTGTAAGCGTGATAAAATTCATTGCGGGTAATGTCAGTAACGTCGGTGCTTTGGGCAAGTACCACGCCTTTTCTGCTTTACGCCATTCGTGTTTCACGGGAAAGCCTCCTCGTATTTTACTTTTTTCATTATACTAAAAAATCGTCAGCCATTTAAACCGACGATTCCCCCAATTATTTAGCAACTAATGGTACCAGCATTTCACCGTGGATGCCTTGGTCGTCGCTGCCCGTGACGTAGGAGGTGTTGGGACCACCCACGTAAGCGTAGTCGGTCAACTGGGGTAGGATCTCGCCAAAGGCTGGCCCTTCCAGACTGTTGTACAGCCCCATCTGGTCCGTAGCACTGCCTGTAATGACCAGATACTTACCCGCTGGAAATTCAATCAGCCGTTGGCCCGTTGCGGCCGTGGCATCCGTCGCGACCTGCCGTCCGGCATAGTAGTGGAATTCGCCGTTGATGGCTTCATTCACGGCAAACGGATAGTCGTTGATTCCTGCTAAATTGTCCAAGGCGTGATCTGCGTTGATCTTCTGCCAGAAGTCCGTCTTCTGTTGCCCCATCGTGGGAAAGTCCCCAGTTAAAACGGTATCGATTCCTAAAACAGTGAACGCCGGTTTGGTTTCAATCGTGTAATTTGCCATGTTGTGATGGCCTCCTTTAGATGATAGACTCAGTATACACAGAAATGGTTTCAAAAACTGACACCATTAGGAGGGCTATCATGAATAAAACGGCACGGGTCAATACCATGATGCGCTACATCAATAACCGCCAATTCTTTACGATTCGCGAGCTCATGGCTCAGTTTCACGTTTCCCGGAGCACGGTCATTCGAGATCTGACAAACATCCAGGAACTTGGCATGCCGCTAACGGCCAGTGTTGGCCGCGATGGCGGGTACGCGGTCATGCAAAACCAGCTACTGCCGGCCGTCCAGTTCAATAGTGAGGAGCTCAAAGCCCTGTTTGTCAGTTTTCTTGCGACGCGCAACACCCAACTTCCCTATCTCAAAAATCGCAATACCTTAACGGAAAAATTGGTGGCCATTGCCTCGCAGACGCAGCAAGACGACCTCCTGACGCTGCAAGAATTACTCGTTTTCAGCCACACCAATCCTGCCAACACCAAGCTGACGGAATTGACTGATTTTGCGCCGCCCATGTTGAAGGTCTTACTGAACCATTGCCTGACTACTCGCCAGCTTCACCTGACCCTCGCCGATGCCACTGTCACGGTTTGGGTCCGTCACGTGTTTAATCGCCAGGAAAACTGGGTCGTGGACGCCTGGGACCTGACCACGAAACAATTTCGTGAGATTGCGGTGACGACGATCAAATCAGTCATCCCAGTTGCCGCAGACCAAGCGCTTCCTACCACCACCATCACGGCGGCAATCAAAGCGGCTCGGCCACGGCCCAACGTTGTCCTTCACCTGAAAGCGACCGCCATCAGTCAGTTTCGCCATCATCCCCACCCCACAGAACCGCTACAATTTCAGGATATGTATCAGCAGACGGCTAAGCTAGACTGTTATTTGCCGCTGGACCAGCCACAACAGCTGGTAGACTTTGCCCGGTGGTACTTATATTTGGGCCAAGACGCAACGTTGCTAACGGCGCCAGCCGCCCTAGTGAACGCCATCCGGACGGAATGTCTGGCGCGTTTGGGGGACTTACCTGGGTATCAACTCAATCAGTAATCTTACCATTTCTCTGTTTTAACAACGGCTTGCCTTCAGCGTCGACCAACACCGTCATGCCTGAACCTAACGTGGCGTACATTCCCAGTAAATACTGGACGCCCGTCTCGCGATCCGTGATGATTTGCACCGTCGTCGCGCCATCTGTCTTGGGTGTCTCAACCTCAAACCGATTCGCTGGCTTTTCTTTTCCAAACATATGAGATAACCTCCTTTAGTAATGCACTTAGTTTACCATGTTTCGCTCAAAAAAAGCGTGAGAATCAACCAGCACTTACTGGTCTGATTCCCACGCTTTAGTGGTCCTTCACCCACATGATTAACTATTTTACGCTAACGCCATTTTGCCGTCCATTATCGTATAAATCTTATCGGCAAATGCCCGGAGCCGTAAGTCGTGGGTGACCACCACAATGGCCTTGTGATGCTGCTTAGCCAGGTCGTGGAGCAGTTGGCCCACCACCTTGACGCGCGCACTATCCAATGCCGCGGTCGGTTCATCCGCCAAGATGATATCCGGATTTTGGTATAGCGCTCGAGCAATGGCCACCCGCTGCGTTTGCCCGCCAGATAACTCGGCCGGGTACTGTTGCGTCAGCTGACCAATACCCAATTGGTCGAGCAATGCGGTCAGGTCAGCGGCGGTCAGGTTGCCCTGTGGCTTCACCCGGTCGACCAGAGAAAATTGGTCTTGAACCGTTAGATAGGGCACTAGATTGTAGGCTTGTAAAATAAACCCAATCTTATTCAACCGCAACGCGTCTCGCGCCTTGGTCGTGAGTTGGCCCAATGATTGCGCTTGGACCTGCACCTGACCGGTCGTGGGCGTCTGAATGCCACCGGCAATCGTGAGAAAGGTGCTCTTACCCGAACCAGACGGGCCTAACACCAGGCTGACTTCTCCGGCGGTGGCACTAAAATTAATATCGTGGAGCACGGTCACTTCATTTGTATCGTGGCCAAATTTTTTACTGATATGTTCCAATTTTAATGCTGGCATCATCTAGCCTCCAATCACGCTGACGGGGTCAACGCGCAAAATCAAACGAACGGGAATCAAAGCGCCAATTACGCCGGTCAGTAAAATGCCGGCCGTGACACCCCCGAGCAACGGCAAGTTAAAGCTCATCGGCACCCCTGCAGGCAGCGCTAAGACGGTCACCGCGGTCAACAGGGCACCAATCACCAGGCCCCCGATGACCAGCAACATTGCCTGACTGATTGTGGTCTTGACCAGGACGCTGGCCGGAATCCCTTGGGCCCGCAACACCGCATAGTTCGGCAACTTTTGCATGGTTAAAATGTACAGGAACACGGCGATTACGACCATCGCGATGACCATCAGAAAGGCAATCATGAAGGTAAAGGTCGTGTTCTGCGCTGAATAGCCCGGCAATTTATTAATAAATTGTTGGCGCGTCAAGGTCTGCACACCGGCCGTCTTCGGGGCAAACTGGGCATTGTTGGACACCACCCCATTGGCCTTAAAGTTGGCAGTCACGTGGCTTAACGTCCGCCAGGTGCCCAGGGACCCGTAGATCACCGGTGCCACGCTCAGCTTGGCGTTGTGGGTAAAGCCGACGATTTCATACTTACCATCGGCGGCATTCAGGCTCACCCGGTCGCCCAACCGGTAGCCGTTGTCATGAAAGCTATCGTCGACCAGAATCTGCCGGGATGTCGTTGGTTTATGACCACTGGTAACCTGGAGACGGCGCGCCACGAATTGGTTGGCTTGCAACCCCATGAACTGCGCGGATAATTTTGGCTGACCAGCCGCCTTGGCCACGACGCCCGCCTGGCCGATATAGGCTTCGTTAGCAGTCATGTTAAGTTTAGCTGTCGTCTGCTTTGTCAGTAGCGACTGCGACAGGCTCTCATTCGCATCACTGTTGAGCACGATCTTGCTCGCGCCCCAGCTGCTGATGGCCTGCGTGTTTTGCTGCGCGAGGCCGTATGCCAAGCCGCTCAACACGAAGACCAGATAACTCACCAACACGACCATCCCCACAATCAAACCGTAACGCAATTTTTCGTGACGAATTTCTTTTAACGCTAAAAACATGTTCAGGCCTCCTTCGCCAATAGTTGCAGTGCCTGCTGGAACCGGGCCAGTTCGGCCGCTTGCGTATCTGGCCGCAACATCACGGCCTTAATCGTGGCGTGACTGAGGATCATGGCCGCCCAGTCCGCGGCGGGTAAGTCCGTCGGGACGGGCCGCGCCGGTAAAAGGCTTTCGTTCTCCCCGTAGTGGCGTTGAATGAGCTCATCGTATTGGCTACCAGTGAAGTGCGTCAGAAATGCCGTCACCGCTTGGTAGTAGCGCTGCGGGTCAAACGGCCCCTGGGGTGCGGTCGGCACGCCTTGATGAACGGCGGCCATAGCCACGCGATACAGTGTTTGGTAGGCATCCGTTAGGTCAGCAAAATATTTATAAAACGCGCCACGGGCAATGCCAGCGGCTGAAACGATTCGCGCCACCTGGGCGTCGGCTAGGCTGTGTGCTGAAAATTCTTGTAGTAGGGCCGCCATCACGCGGTCTTTTTTCTCTGCATTTAAATGGTCAAATGTCTGGGTTGGCATGGGTTTTCGCTCCTTTTCGTTCCGAGAGTGACACGGTGTCACTTTAATCGATGCCTGTAGTTTAGCACGTGGGTGACACCGTGTCAACTTTTACTCAAAAGAAAAACCCGCCGACTATGCGACGAGTTTCGTTCAATCAGTAGCTAAGTGTTTCGGTTCACCGATGATCAGGTGGCCGGCAATCGCGATAAGTAAGAAGACGACCGCAACGCCACAGACGCCTAGCCAACCGGCGTGACTCCACGCCCAGGTGGCCGACAACGTGCCAATGGACCCACCTAAAAAGTAGCTGAACATGAAGACAGAGTTGTTACGGCTACTCTGCTGGCGATTCAAGGATTGGACGATGGCTTGGCAGGAGACTTGACTGAATTGGGTTCCCAGGTCCAGCAAGACGATGCCGATGATCAGACCGCCAATCCAGTGGCCAATCAGCCAAAAGATCACGAAGGCGACACCGGAAAAGAGCATCCCCAGCCCCACCGTCAACCGTGGGGAGCGTTGATCGACCATGGTCCCAATCACGGGAGCCGCCAAAACGCCGGCGATACCCAATAGTCCCAGCAACCCGGCAACGTTACTACCTAGATGGTATTGTGCCGCCAAGTAAAAGGCTAACGTGGACCAGAGCACGTTGGACATGCCAAACATGCAAAAGCCGTTGATGGCTGCCCCACGTAAAGGCCGCTGGGTCGCGAATAACTTGGGGAGCGTCCGAATGACCGGCCAGTATTTCAAATCCTGATGACCTCGTTCGTCATGGGGTAATTGAAAGTGAACGACGATCAGGAAGATCAGGTCGATGGCCGCTGCAACCAAGTAAATGTCTTGCCACGGCATGATGCTCCCTAGTAAACCACTGAAGGACCGTGACAACAAGATCCCCGTCAGTAGCCCACTGAGCACGATGCCCAGCACCTTGCCCCGCTGCAGGCCAGGGGCTAAATACCCGGCATAGGGGATGATGATCTGTGGTGCCACCGAGGTGATCCCCACCAGCGCCGTCGCCACGGCAAAGATGCCGGCGTTCGGCGCCCAATGGGCCAGTAATAAGGATCCAATCGACAGTACCATCATGAACTGAATCAGATGATAGCGGTCAAAAATATCTCCCAAGGGGACAATCAGTAACAGACCAAATGCATAACCCAGTTGTGTGACCATCGCCAGCATCCCAACGACGGCCTTAGACAAATTAAAGTCTGCGGCAATCAGGTTTTCAATCGGTTGAATAAAGTTCAGATTGGCGACGATGACCCCGGTCACCACCGCCATCAATAAAATGGTTTTCTTGGATAATGTTGCTTGCTCTTTCACTTCGCAAATCCCTCCTAACAAAAGTTTAGAACTTTTGCTAGAAAATGGCTACCACCATTCGTCGATGGTACCGGTTACGTGAAAAATTTGATATACTGGCACTATCGGAGGGGATTAATTTGCACAAATTACTAACAGGTACCATCCTGGCTTTAGGTCTGGCCATCGGCGTCAGCGGCACCACCACGGCGCAGGCAGCGAAATGGACCACGGGGACGCCTAAAGTCATGCGCGGCGTGTGGTACGCCAAGCCGCGGGTCCAACGAAAGGGCCACGACACGACCGTCACGAATAACGCCATGATTCTCACGCCCAAGTGGCTGTACGTCATGTACGACTACGGCAATCACGACTATGGCGGCAATCGCTTAGCCTACCGGAAAACCGGGAAGCAATATCGGCTGCGAGCCTATGATCGATTGGACAAGACCTGGTCTTACACCAAGCTGCAGCGGACCGGAAAAACCGTCACGCTACAAAAATATGGGACTAAACGAGCTGGTCACCGCTTCATCGCGCAAGCTGGTAAGTCCTATCAATTACAGTTTCAGACCAAGATGAGCGCGCATCTATTGGCAAAATAAACGAGAGCATCCTACGTGTACGTAACGGCAATCGCCGCTACGCACGCGTTTTTATTTGCCCTGCAATTTGTGCAACCGCGGTGCGATTACGGTTGGCCACATGGCCTTCAGTAACGCGTAGCCGATAATCACGCCGACCAGCGCACTCATAAAGAAGCTCGGCAGGAACAACCAGATTGCCCCCGTTGTCCCCATCAGCCAAGCCGCCACGGGATAGGCTACAAAGGCCCCTAAGATGCCAGACCCCACCAGCTCACCCAGCGCAGCGGCCAGTAACTTACCTGTTCGCTGGAACAGCCAGCCACTTAAAAAGGCCCCAATCATACTACCCGGAAAGGCCAAAACGGTCCCGGTTCCCATGATATTACGAATCACCGAGGTCAAGAAGGCCTGGGCCAAGGCCCACCACGGTCCCAGTAAGACCCCGCTTACGACATCGATCAAGTGTTGCACTGGCGCGACTTTGGCCACCCCAATGGCAAATGAAAAGGCACTCCCACCGATTACCGCTAAGGCCACCAACATGGCGGTCAGCGTCATCGGATAGACTTTCTTCGACATAATACCCACATCCCTACTTAGATTTACCAAAAAAGTCCCCGTTCCCCACGACGACGGCTTTCCTGATGACCCAGTAGACCGACCACTTTCCTACGCGAGTATGAACTCAACAGGTTCGAAGGGATTGGACTTGGTCCATCTCAGCCACACTGGCACCCCTAGTGTCTTTTTTAGTTGTGCCCAACTATACCGGGTCTGGCCGGCAATTGCAACTCATAATATGCTGTACTGATTCGCAGTTTATGCGATTATTCCGCCGAATTGTTTTCGGTCTGGTATACTAAGTGGCGGAGGGGATTCGATGATTAAAAAGATTGTTACCATCACGGCCGCCACACTGTTTTGCGGTCTTATTTTACCAGCCACGGCACACGCCAGTCGCTACACGATGGCCGACCACATCACGTTTCAGACCGGTCCGATGTACTACCACAACAAGAACAGCCAATCACATACCATTTGGAACTGGTCGCACTCACGCAAGCTACATAATCTCAAGAATTATCCGCACACGACCTGGGTCGTCAAACAAACGGCGCTGTTCATTCACGGCACCCATAAGGCCCGCTACTATTACGTGGTCAGCAAGAATAAGCGAACGGCTGGTTGGGTCTGGCACGGCTTCTTACAATCCGGGACTTACCGGCGCCAACAACTCACAACTGATGGGCTAAAATTGTCGTCGCAATTGACCAACGGCGATGACAGAACGTTGAAAAACTTCATGATCACTAAGCTCCAAAAAGATGGCTACGACTACAATAACCAGTTGGCCATGATGTTCGACTACTACCGGTCCAACGACCTGACACCGGCACAAATGTCTTACGCCGCTGTCATCAACCTGGTCCGCATCAAGGGTCTCGACCCTACGACCATCTCGGATGCCAGCCAGGACAACGTCTTACACCTGGCCAAATTGATCGATCCGAAGAAGGGCGACGCAACCTTAGAGACCACGGGGAAGGGTCAATTGGGTGTCCAACTGGTCCAAACGATTGAGCAGGCTCTGGACGCTCATCACGCCAAAACGTACCTCCTGGACGTGAAGCTGAGCGGCAGTCTGACTGCCGGCACGCCTCATTTACAATATACGTTATATATGAGCTAATTAACAAAATGATGACGACTTTTAACGGCCGCCATCATTTTTTATTGCCATTTTTATGGCTATTCACGCTAGGAACGCCAGGTAATCAAGCCCCTTTTCGTCAAATCGCTAACCCCAGAGACCAATTAACCCCCAACCAGGTTACTAGTTAACGCACCCCACAAACGGTTGACAGTCTGGTATACTGAACCAACCAGCTGTTCTCACCCCTAGCAGCTGGGTTCACTTGCTGGCTTGCTTATCTTGCTCAAACAGCGTCTGGGAATCTCTCCCGGACGCTGTCGTGTCTCTAAAATTCAATTAGCTTATGATGAATTGCATACCGTACCAGATCCACGTGAGAATTCAGTTCCAATTTGCGCATAATGCTGGCCTTATGGGCCTCAACCGTCTTCGTGGTGATGTTGAGCTTGGCCGCGACTTCCTTATTGGAATACCCCAGCGCCACCAGGGGCATGACCTCCCGCTCCCGTTTGGATAGCGGGCTGTGTCCCCACAGGTTCGTCTTGTCCACGTCAGACAAGATATTCTCAATGTCTGACTTCAACAGGATCACGTTCTCGTCCACGTAATGTCGGCCAGTAACGATGGTCGTGATGGCATTAATGATTTCCGCATCTGGCGAGCTCTTCAAAACATAGCCCGCCGCCCCATTCTTAATGGCTTGATCGACATAATCTTCCTCACCATGCATCGACAGGATCAAGATCCAGATCTTGGGATACTGATTGTGGATTCGTTTAGTCGTGACCAGTCCGCTTTCGCCCGGCGGCATACTCAGGTCCATGATAATAATATCAATATCACCCTGACCAGCCCGAGCAAACGTATCGTTACCATTTGCGGCCTCCGCAACCACCTGATAATCCGCCTGTTGGTCAATAATATTCTTCAACCCTTCACGCACGATGGCGTGGTCATCCGCTACTAAGACTTTATACATTTTGTAGGCTCCCCTTACTCGTGCAAACGGGGAACTTGACCTGCACGGTAGTACCCGCTCCCGGTTGCGAATTTAACGTAAAGACCCCATTGAGCGCTCTGATGCGGTCACGCATGTCACTCAGACCAAGCGAATGGCCGTTGAACTGCGTGTGTTGACTGACGTCAAAGCCATCCCCATCATCAATGATCTGTAGCGTTATGAAGTGATGGTGCTCGACCAATAAAATCATAATTTCTTGGGCATTAGCATGTTTCAAGGCGTTATTGATGGCCTCTTGTGCCACCCGATACATCGCACTTTGAATCGCGCTAGACAACTTTTCTGGGGCCGCGTTGCCACTCACCGAAATTTGAATGCCAGTGGTGGCTTGTAGCCGCGTCGCCAGTGCCCGCAATGCCGCGAACAAGCCGAAGTCATCCATGACGGACGGCCGTACCGTCAGCGCCATGTTCTTGACCTCCGCCAAAGTGGCCTGCAACTGCTGCGTAATGGCCGCCGCTTGATCAGCCCGCTCAGTAGCGCTCAATTCACCACTCGCCAAGCGTTTGACCCCGGTCGTCGCAAAGTACAACCCTTGGGCAATATTGTCGTGCAAGTCCGCCGAGATTTGATGACGGTCGGCCTCGTTGGCCCGTACGACGACGCGATTGATCTCGTCGTGTTGCGCCAACCGCAAGCCCCGATTGACTGAACTACAACTCTTTAACGTTAAGGAAGTGATGTGCGCCGCTGTGTCCAGCGCTTTATAAAACATCAAATACCCCGCATCGACCGAATCATCTTCTTCGGCCAAGACCGGGACCACTACTTCGTGCATCTGCTTGACAACTTCACAGGTCGGGCAATCCGTTACAGGCTGTCCTTGCCGGTCGACTGCCGCTTGCGCAATTTCATATAAGTAATGCGGATCAAAGTTCAACTGTGCTTTCAAACACCGCGCTGCCTGATTACACGCTAACATCTCATCTTCTCGGAATAAAATAATGGCAACGGGGGCATTTTCAAAGTAACGCGTGATCCACTTCTCGTTCTCATTCAAAGCCCATCCTCCTGTCCTATTTCTGGTTGACTACTTAAAATATGTAGATTGCCGTTAATCAACAATGGTCATAACCGTTTAGCGGCCTACCTTCCTATCCCTGTAGTATACCATATCGTCATTAAAGCGGTTACAGTTATTGGCGTTTCTTGTGCCGTTGCACATAAAAAGTGGGCGGTTTGTGCAAACACCCACCTTCTGGTTAGTTGTCATTCTTAACTAATTAATGACATCGTTCCAACAAAAAAGCGCGCCGCCAACAGCAAGCACGCTTTCTTCGTAGCAATCGCCCACACTTGATTGCTTCACTTATTTTCCGCCACCTGCCGGTTATACTGGCACTTCAACGCCGCCAGCTTCACCTCAATGACTTCATTTTGATTGATACGGGTAAAGGCCAACGTCTCATCCATCAGCCGTTGAATCGTCGCTGGTTGTTTCCCTTGATTGACCGCATTTTGCGTCGCTAGAAATTTCAACCGTGGCAGGTAATAGGTCACCCGTTCATCCGAACACAGCTGCACACCGGTATCGACCAGCTGATTGCTCAGCCGGTATTTCTCCTGACCCGCATAGAATTCGGCGGTGAAGAAGATCAGTGTCAGCATGCGCAAGTAGTATTGATTGGGCTCATCCAGATGGTCGTCTGGGTGGTAGGCCTTGATGTGTTGATAGACCTTTTCAAAGTAGAACTCTGCCTGCTGTGTCTCTTGGTGCCGAGCGTACATGATGCCCGACCCCAGAAAAGCCAGCTGGGTAAAAATCGTTTGGTGTCGTTCGTCTAAATCATTTAAGATCTGCGCGAAGTCAAAGAGAATCTTGTCAGGTTGCTGATTGACGAGGGCGTTCACGCAACCGCGCAGGTAACAGAACTGCATCTTCACGTTGATCTCATCGATTTGGTTGATCTTGATTTTAGCCAGCTGCTTTAAGACAGCCTGGTAGTTTTCCATCATCAGTTCCTTTTCGATGTTATCCAGGTCGTGACGCAGCTGAACCGCCGTCTCCGCGCTTTCCTGGTACAGATCATCCACCGTTAACCCCAACCGCACACAGAGTTTGCTCAGAATCGTCAACGACGGAACGCGGTTATTATTTTCAAATTTACTGAGCGTCGCCTGCGTGCAGATTCCCGTACACAGCTTGACTTGGGAAATCTTGAGGGCCTTGCGGCGAGCCACAAAGATGCCAATATTCATTTACCTCACCCTTATTCGTGAATACCTAAAGCGACTTTGGCGTAGCGGGTCATCTTGGCCATGTCCCACGCCGGTTCCCAGACCAGGTTGATCTCGCAGTGTTCCACGCCTTCAACGGCCGTGACCACTTGCTTGATAGCCTCGTCCAAGACGTGTGTCAGCGGACAACCCATGGTAGTCAGCGTCATATCGACCCGACAAGTATCGCCCGTCACCGTTACGTCGTAGATCAAGCCCAAATTGACCAGGTCAATGCCCAGTTCCGGATCAATGACCATTTCCAGTGCCTTCATGACTTGAGATTCCGCCGGCGTTAACTGTTTTTCTTCATCCAATATCATCCGTTGACCCTCCTATGATCTGTGGTCCGTCTTACCCGATGGACCCTTCCATTTCAAAACTGATCAAGCGGTTCAATTCGACCGCGTATTCCATTGGTAATTGCTTGGTGAACGGTTCCACGAAGCCCATGACGATCATTTCTGTGGCCTTGGCTTCGGAGATCCCACGACTCATCAAGTAGTACAGTTGCTCTTCAGAAATCTTGGAAACCTTGGCTTCGTGTTCCATCGACACGTTAGCGTTCGAGATTTCATTGTACGGAATCGTGTCCGAGGACGACTGATCATCCATGATGATGGTGTCACATTCCACGTGGGCCTTGGACCCATCCGAATGACGGCCGAAACGCACCGTCCCGCGGTAGTCCGTCGAGCCCCCGGTCTTGGAAATGGACTTGGACACGATGGTACTGGACGTGTTCTTGGCGTTGTGAATCATTCGGGCACCAGAGTCTTGGTGAATGTTGTTGCTGGCCACGGCGATCGACAACATGGTCCCGCGAGCGCCTTCACCGTTTAAGTAAACGGACGGGTACTTCATGGTGACCTTAGATCCCAGGTTCCCGTCGACCCATTCCATCGTTGCATTCTCTGCGGCAGCGGCGCGCTTGGTTTCCAAGCTGTACACGTTGTTCGACCAGTTTTGAATCGTGGTGTAGCGGCAGTAGGCGTCCTTTTCGACGTTGACTTCGACCACGGCGGCGTGCAGGCTATCCGACGAGTAATTCGGAGCGGTACAGCCTTCCACGTAATCGACCCGCGCACCAGGTTCCACGATGATCAGAGTCCGTTCGAATTGCCCGGAGTTTTCGGAGTTCAACCGGAAATACGATTGGATCGGCGTCTTGGTTTGGACACCTTTGGGCACGTAGATAAACGAGCCACCGGACCAGACGGCCGTGTTCAAAGCGGCAAACTTGTTGTCGGTTGGCTTGACCAATTTGCCAAACCACTTTTTGAACAGTTCGGGATATTCCCGTAGCGCCGTATCAGTATCCGTGAAGATGATGCCCAACTTGGCGAAGTCATCTCGCATATTGTGGTAGACCACTTCTGATTCGTATTGGGCGGAAGAGCCGGCTAAGTATTGCCGTTCAGCTTCCGGAACCCCTAACCGATCGAAGGTCTTCTTCAAGTCAGCGGGCACATCGTCCCAATCCCGGTATTTCTTATCCGTCATTTTTTGGTAGTACAGCATGTCCTTTAAGTCCAAGCCGGACAGGTCCGGACCGTATTTAGGCATCGGTAATTTCTTGTAAATTTCGTAAGCGTTGAGGCGATATTCCAGCATCCATTGGGGTTCATGCTTGGCTGCGGAAATCTCACGCACCGTTTGTTCCGTTAAGCCCCGGCCTGTCGAATAGGCGGGCTGAATATCATCGTGGAATCCGAACTCGTAGTCCTTGTCCTTGACCACTTCTTCTGGCATCGTTGACATTATGCTTCCTCCTCATCTGTCGGCGTCTCTTCGTTCAGTAAAGCCCGCTGGAGCGCCCACCAAGCTAACGTGGCGCATTTGATACGGGCCGGGAAACTCATGATGCTGGACAGGATTGCCGCGTCGCCCAGTTCATCGAGGTCGGCTTGCGGGTGCTTGGTGCCCATCACCATGTCGGAGAAGGTCTTGGCCATCCGCAGCGCCGTTTCTTTGTCCTTGCCCATCACGGCATCGGTCATCATGCTGGCGGAAGATTGACTGATGGTGCAGCCGTCACCGCTGAAACCGATGTCTTGGATCTGTTCCTGGTCGTCCAGCTGAATCGACAGATTGATCACGTCGCCACAGGTGGGATTTTTCAGGGTAATGGTATTGGTACTGGTCGTAAGGTCGTGCTTGTGGCGCGGGTGATCCGCGTGATCCAAGATAACCTCACGATACAAACTATTTAGCTTTGACAGCCCCATGATTGAAGAACTCCTTTGTTTCGGCCAGGGCGACTAACAAACGATCAGCGTCCTGCTTGGTATTGTAAAGATAAAAGCTGGCACGGGCGGTCGCCACCAGACCCAAGTAGGTCATCAGTGGTTGCGCGCAGTGGTGCCCGGCGCGGACGGCCACGCCTTCCATGTCTAAGGCAGTAGCCACGTCGTGTGGGTGAATACCTTTCAAATTAAAGGCAATCACCCCAGTATGTTTAGCGGGATCGTGGGGGCCATAGACTTCGAGATCCGGGTCCGCCACGAGTTTTGGCAATAAGTAATCGACGATGGCCTGTTCATGGGCGGCCACACTGGTCATCCCGATGTCACTCAGGTAGTCCACAGCGGTGCCTAAGCCCACGGCACCGGCGATATTTTGGGTCCCGGCTTCAAACTTGTATGGCAGTTGGGCCCAGGTGCTGTCCTGTTGGTGCACGAAGTCGATCATTTCGCCACCAAATTGATACGGTGGCATTTGTTCTAACAACGCGCGCTTGCCGTACAACGCACCGATTCCAGTCGGCCCCATCATCTTGTGGCCGGAGAAAGCGTAGAAATCAACATCAAGTGCTTGGACGTCCACGGGGTGGTGCGGTACTGCTTGGGCCCCATCGCCCACGATGATGGCGCCGTGTTGGTGGGCCAATTTTGCCAAATCAGCCAACGGATTGAGTGTTCCCAAAACGTTGCTGGCATGGGCAATCGCCACGATTTTGGTTTTGTCTGTAATCTTGGCCGCCGCGTCGGCCATGTCCAGTTCGCCGTCGGCCGTTAAGCCGATGTACTTGAGCGTGGCGTGCTTCTTGATGGCCAGTTGTTGCCAAGGAATCAGGTTGCTGTGGTGCTCCATGATGGAGATCACGATTTCATCGCCGGCCTGGATGACCTGTTCGCCATAGGTGCTGGCCACCAGGTTGAGCCCGTCCGTGGTCCCCTTGGTAAAGATGACCTCGGCAGCCTCGGCGGCATTGATGAAGTGTTGGACCTTGACCCGAGCGTTTTCGTAATCCTCGGTCGCACGTTCCGCTAGGGTGTGGACCCCGCGGTGAACGTTGGCGTTATCGGTCTGGTAGAAATGCACCAGGCTGTCAGTCACCGCCGTGGGCCGTTGCGCCGTGGCGGCGTTATCCAGATACACCAACTGCTCGTCGTTGACCCGCTGGTCTAAGATCGGAAAATCTGCGCGTAAATCCAAATTTTTAACGGCCATTTTCAAGTTTCCTTTCAATGATGGCAATCAGCTGTTGCCGGACGGCCTTGGCAGGAATAGCGCTAAGCACGGCCCCCAGGAAGCCCCGGATGACCAGGCGCTCGGCCGTTGCCCGTTCCAGGCCTCGACTCATCAGGTAGTACAACTGTTGTTCGTCGACCTGACCCACACTAGCGGCATGGCCGGCCAATACATCGTTTTCGTCGATCAGCAAAATCGGGTTGGCGTTGCCGTGCGCATCGCTGGACATCATCAGTAACCGGTTTTCCTGTCCGGCTTCAGAGCCCGCGGCACCGTGAATGATGTCGCCGATACCGTTGTAGACCAACTCGGATTTCTCTAAGATGACCCCCCGTTGCAAGATGTTGCCGTTGGTGTGCTTACCGCGGTTGGTGATCTTGGTGTTCACACCCATCCGTTGGTCATGGTCGGTAATGGCAATGACCTTGGCGTCGGCTTGCGCACCAGTTCCATTCAATTCGGTATCGAAATTACCGATCGTATTGCCTTCGTTCATGAAGCCCACGGCCCAGTTGATCACGGCGTTGTCCGCCGCATAAGCCCGACGTTCCACGTAGGCCAAGGTTTGTGGCCCCAATTCATCCAAAGCAGCGATGGTCACGTGACTGTTTTCATTAGCCACAACTTCCAGCAAGCAGTTCGCCAGGTTGGCGTTAGTGCCCACCGTGGTCAAATGCTGGTTCAAGGAGAACTCGGCGTTGCGACCGGCGACGGCTAAGACGTGAGAGACCAGTGGCTGGTCTTGGGTGCTGTCTTGGATCAGTTGAATATCGACGGGTTGGTCGATGATCACATTGTCCGGCACGTAGAGGAAGACCCCGGCATTCAAATAAGCGGTGTGATAGCTGGCCAGTCGGTTTTCGTTGGCCTTGATGGCTTGCGTCATGAAGGCGGCTTGCACCAGGTCGGGATAGTCTTGAGCCGCCGTGAAGATGTTGGTCAAGATGACCCCTTGTTCCTGTAGTTTTTCTGGTAAATTGACCCGGACCGTAGTCTGGCCGACCTGGACGATCTGGCAGTCACTTGCCGCAACGTCCGCCAATTCCGGCGTGGATTCACGCCAAGCAAAGGTGTCGGGCATCATGGCCCAGTCCCGGTAGTTAAAGCGTTGAACCCGTGGCATTGGCAGGTCTGGCATTTGGGCCAGGGCCGCGAGCCGCTTGTGAATCAACCAAGTGGGTTCATGATGTTGCTGGGCAGCGGTTTGGATGGCCGTCGCCGTTTGCGATTGCGATTGCGTTTCCATGGTATCCATTTTGCCACCCCCTAGTTCTCATCCACGAGTGCCACGTCAATGTCCAAATCGTCACGCAGCCCGGCGTAACCTTCCTTTTCCAACCGTTCTGCCAGTGACGCGTCGCCGGTCTTGACGATCCGGCCACCCATCATGATGTGGACCACGTCTGGCACGATGTAGTTCAACAGGCGTTGGTAGTGGGTGATGATCATCGAACCGAAGTTGTCGCCACGCATGGCGTTGACCCCTTTGGAGACCACCTTCAAGGCATCGATATCCAGGCCAGAGTCGATTTCATCCAGTAAGGCAAAGGCTGGCTTGATCATCAACAGCTGGAGGATCTCGTTACGTTTCTTTTCCCCACCAGAGAAGCCTTCGTTCAGGTAACGTTCCGTCATGGCTTCGCTCATGTCCAAAATATCTAAGTTCTTATCGAGTTCTTTTAAGAAATCCATGACCGAGATCTGATCATCCTTCGGCCGACGCGCATTGACTGCGGCACGGAGAAATTCGGCGTTGGTCACGCCCTGGATCTCGGCGGGATATTGCATCGCGAGGAACAAGCCTTTGCGGGCCCGTTCATCAACGGGCATACCGACAATACTTTCGCCGTTCAACAGGATATCCCCTTGCGTCACGTGGTAAGCCGGTTGACCCATAATGGTTTGCGACAACGTTGATTTACCAGTCCCGTTAGGCCCCATGATGGCGTGAATCTCGCCGGTGTTCATGGTCAGGTTGACCCCTTTTAAAATTTCCTTAGCCGTTTGGTTTTCCTCATCGGTCACTTCAACGTGTAAATCTTTGATTTCTAGTGTTGCCATTATCCATCAACCTCCATTAGGTATGAAATTCACTGTTAAGGCGTCTTTTCATTGACGGCTTTGTGCGATTTTCACAAATTATGCCCGCATATTCCGTGAAGTGTGCATAAAATTATTCCAGAGTGTTTCGCTCTAGGCCGCTCTTTGTAAGCGCTTGACATTATTATAGGCAGAATATTCCTGGAATAATATTAGGCATTTCCCTAATATATGTGAAAGTGCTTACATGGTAAGCTAGAACCAATTAATCGGAATCTAATTCATTTGAAAGGCCTGATGAGCATGCAACTCCGTTATTCAGAATCAGCCTATCCTAACGTTATCGTTCGCCAAATGAGCCAACTCGATGGTCAGACTGCCCATCGTTTACAAAACCTCGGCATCCACCCCGGCAGTCAACTCGCTGTCCTACGGCAATACCCGTTTCACGGCCCGGTCATCGTCGAATTCGACCAACAAAAGATCGGCATCCGCTACGTCGTTTTCCAATCACTAGTAGGGGGGCAATAGCATGACCACCGTTGCCCTCTTAGGAAATCCAAATACTGGCAAGACCACGCTCTTCAACGAGCTGACGGATAAATACGCCTACGTTGGTAATTGGGAAGGGGTCACCGTGGACAAGAAGCTCGGTCGCATCCGCCATTCGGAAATGGTGGTCGTCGACCTGCCCGGCATCTACTCACTGACGCCGATCACCAAAGACGAGGCGGTGGCCTGTAATTACTTACTCAACGACTCACCGGATATGATCTTAAACGTCACCAACGCCAGTCAGCTCAAACGCAACCTCTTGTTGTCAATTGAACTACTGGAGTTCGGCCGGCCGGTGGTCTTAGCGCTCAACATGATCGACGACCTCAAGGCCAACGGCATCAGCTATGATTTCGCCGAACTAGCCAAACGCTTGGGCTGTCAGGTACGCGCCACCAACGCCCGGAAGAAATCGGGTCTGGATCAGTTGCGCCAAGAACTCCTGACCACGCCGCCCACCGCCACGCAACCGCTCCACCTGGCCTACCCGGCAGCGGTCCAACACGCCATTACCACGGCTAGCCAACAATTGATCGACGACTACCAGCAGCCCGCGGCCTTTGCCAATTGGTTAGCCATTCAGTACATGAACCGCAACCAAATCGTGCGCCGTTACGCCAGCAAGCACCACCTCAAGCCGCTACTGAGCCAACAGAAACTCTACGACGACCAGAACTTTGAAGAACAGATTTTCCAAACGCGTCTGGCCTTCATTGACGAAACGCTGTCGGCCACGACCAAGTACTTACACGAGGTATCTAACGACAACCTCACGGCCAAGATCGACCGCATCGTGACCCACCCCGTGTTGGGTCTGCCCATTTTCGTGGGTATATTCCTGCTAATGTTCAAGCTCTCCTTTGATTGGATTGGGACGCCGCTATCGGATGGGCTGGATGCCTTTATCTCCGGGCCGCTGTCCACCACGACCAGTCATTTTCTGACCAGCGTTGGGGCAATGCCCTTTCTGAAATCCCTGATTGTGGACGGCATCATCGCCGGGGTCGGTGGTGTCTTGAGCTTTATCCCTCAAATTTTCGTCCTGTTCGCCTGTATCTCCGTCCTCGAGGATTCCGGCTACATGGCCCGCGCCGCGCTGGTGACCGACCGGCTGATGCAGCTGATTGGCCTCAACGGCAAGGCGTTTATCCCGCTGATCATCGGCTTTGGCTGCAACGTGACCGGTATCATGGCTGCCCGCACCATCGAGCAGCCCAAGGAACGGCTGGTCACCACGCTGATTTCGCCGTTCATGAGTTGCTCGGCCCGCCTGCCGATCTACGGCCTGTTTGTCGCCGCCTTCTTCCAGCGCAATCAAGCGCTGATCGTGTTATCCCTGTACTTCCTGGGCATTGCGGTTGCGCTACTGATGGCCAAAATCTATCAGTGGGCCTTCAAGATCCACGAAAACACGGTCTTCATCATCGAACTGCCCAAATACCACGTGCCGCGTCCAGACATCATTGCCATGGGTACCTGGGAAAAGGGCAAGGGCTTCATCCGCAAGGCCGGCACCGTCATCTTTGGTGGTACCGTCTTGATCTGGCTGCTGTCCAACCTGGGGCCCAGCGGTATCGTGACCAACATCGACCAGAGTTTCTCGGCCATGATCGGTCAGTTCGTGCTCCCACTTTTCCGGCCCATCGGCATCACCTCGTGGCAAACCATTAGCGCGCTGATGACTGGCGTGCTAGCCAAGGAAGTCATCAGTTCCAGCATGATCGTGCTCTTCCATCTGAGCGGACAGACTGGCCTGATTGCCACGTTTAGTTCGCTGTTCACCCCGTTGTCGGCTTACGCGCTACTGGTCTTCATCCTGATCTACGCCCCCTGCTTCGCCACGTTGGCGGCCATCAAAGCCGAGACCAACTCGAAGAAATGGGCGCTGTACTCGGTGGTCTCCAGCACCGTCATCGCCTACCTGGCGGCGTTACTCATCTACCAGGTGGGATCGCTCTTCATTTAAAAAAGGAGTCTTGACCATGTCCTTGCTACTTAATATCCTCATCGTTGCCGTGATTATCGGCGGCGCGGGCGTCGTGCTCTACCGTCACTTGAAAAAGTCCAAGGCTGGTAGCTGTCCGGCGTGTGAATACGATTGCGCCGCTAAGCAACAGCTGAAGAAACACCAACGTGAACAGCACCAGGCGTAACTGAAAAGCCGTCGTGGCCACACTATCCTGAAGGATTGTGGTCACGACGGTTTTTTAAATAATGAGGTGTTCATTATCTATTGAATGGATTTGTTTTAATCAGTAAAGTTATCGTTCATTTACCTTTACGACCTATTCGCCATCTTATCTATTAGCCTGTTGCCGCCAGTCTTTTTGCGCGTCTCGTTCAGCGACCAGCTGTCGGTCTACTTAATTGTCGCCGTCATCCTGTCAGCTTGGCTGGGTGAATTTCTCACGGCCCACAAAAACCAGGCAACCTCGTACAAGGTTGCCTGGCTATTGAAGACCGTTGCATTGGTGATGACGGTCGTTTGCTTCTTGGCCGCCTGCTTGGGACAGCTGGTTTAAACCGAATGGGGGTCCCTGTCACCGGTTAATGACAGGGACCCCCATTCGTTATTCTAAATAAGTTATTTCAGATTATTAGTCACGTGTCTTCGCTAAATCAGCTGTGATTTGACCTTCCATCTTTTCGTAGCGTTGATACATTAATGCTGGAATGATGGCAGCAGCGTACAATAACATGGTCATCCAGTTAAAGTCGATGCTAATTCCAGTCAGAGCATGGGCAGTTTGAACTTGATTGGCCACGTAACCAAAGGCAGACAGGAACGTCCCGTTCAACCAGCCAGCTAACCCTTGGCCCATGGACATACAGAACGCCGAACCAATCGTAGTCAACAGACCAGCCGCATTGATACCGTTTTTCCATTCTCCAAAGTCCACAGCGGACCCTAACATGGCAAATGGCATGGAAACAGCAATTCCGGAACCAATCAAGGCGATTAACCAGCCGATTACAGCGCCCACGATGCTTAAACCAGATACGGTAATGATTAATTGACCCACAACAGCAATTGCAAAACCTAATGCCCAAATTTTACTCTTCGACATATACTTATTCATGAATGGAATGGCAATAACCCCGACCACTTGAATCAGGCCAATCGAATTAAAGAAAGTGACTAGGTCTTTATTCTTAAAGTAATACGTGAAATAGTAAACCATCCCTTGTTGCCGGTTCTGTTGAGCTACCCAGAACAAGAAGTTTCCGGCAACCAGAATCAACCAAGGCCAATTTTTGTTCATGGCGTGAATCCCTTGTTTCAAGGTAACTCGTTCACTAGTACTAGAGGAAACTCGTTCCTTAGTGTGCGCAAATGAGAATAAGGTCAGCGTGACATTTAAAATAGCAAAAATCACAATAAAAATACGGAAACCTTTAACGTCATTGCCTCGACCGAAGAATGCAACTAACGGCAGTGTCAGGGAGTTCACAACGAAGACCCCTAAGTTAGATCCGACCATCCACCAAGAGTTAAGAACCACCCGTTCCTTAGGATCCGAGGTGATCAATGGTAACATCGTGGTAATAGGTGCATTGATTCCCAAATATAAGATTCCGTAGATAATGTAGGTGATCCCACAATACCAAATCTTACCGGTAACACTCAACTGTGGTGCCCAGAATAAGAGTACACCCATTGCTGCATACGGAAATGCCAGCCACAAGAAGTAAGGCCGAGCCTTCCCATACTTGGTATGTGTCATGTCAATAAACGTTCCCCAAACGGGGGCTCCTACGGCATCCACAACCCGGGCAATTAACAAAATCAATCCGGCTGCGGCGGCAGGTAATAAGACCACGTCAGTAAAGAAGTACATCAGGTAACTCCCAACGACTGTGGCGACCAGTTGACCAGCAAAGTCCAGTTGACCGTAACTTAACTTCTCCAGCCAGGGAACAATCTGTCTTTTAGGCTGGCTACTTGCTTTTTCTTCCATAGTGTTCAACTCCTCAGAATTTTTGTCTTAAACTTTTAGCAAATATACATCGTGCGCGTCAATGATTAATTGCTGATCCGATGACAACGCGATGTCTTGATTTCGCCAAACATCGTGTCCAGCTAACGGAATCGACAGGCCAATCAAGTCTTGGCCCGTGAGCGTCAGTTGCCGCTCAGAGATGTTGAAGACAGCGTAGTACTCGTGACTTGGACTCGTGGCGTACCAAGTAATTTGGGACTCGTCACGCGTGACCTGATACTTTTCCGTAATTTGATCATCCATTGCGAGCAAATCAGCATTCGTCAGCAATTTAGTCGTCCACTCATCCAGATCTGGTAGTTCACCGCCCATAATTAGTGGTGACTGCATCAGGCTCCACAAACTCATCATGGTTTTCTGTTCTGCGTGGGTGAAACGGGTCTGGCGGTCACCACCCGGGCCATCGACGGACCGGATCCCAATGTGCCCTAGTGGAAGCATGCCACAGTCCGGCCAATTTCCAGGCCGCGACATGGCTGACCACTTTTCAGCACGGTCAAACATATTCAAGAGTAGCGACCAGTCATCCCAAAAGTCATCCGTGATTCGCCACATGTTGGCATTACGCTGCAAGAACGCACCGTTCTCAACCGGCGCTGGTCCTGGCGATAACGACAGCACCATATCACGACCGGTCTTGTCAATGGCCTTGCGTAAGGCCACCACTTCTTTCTTCAACGTGCCGCGGTAAATCACTGAATTAGCAATGTCGTCGCACTTGATAAAGTCAACACCCCATTCGGCATACAGCGCCATCAGTGAGTCGTAGTACGCTTGTCCCTCTGGGAGGTCAACGTTGACACCATACGTATCGGCATTCCACGGACAAATCGTGTTTTCAGCAATATCGCGTGCCGTCTTGGTCGTTCCCAAAATCGGCGTGGCCGCATGGACGGCCTGACGTGGAATTCCTCGCATAATGTGAATCCCAAATTTCAAGCCCAGTCCGTGAACATACTCGGCTAGCGGGCGAAAGCCTTGTCCATTAGTAGCCGAAGGAAAGCGCTTGGGATCTGGCATCAGTCGTGAGTAATCATCCATCACTAGTGGCGTAAAATTGTGATATTTTGACGAATCCGCAGTCGGTTCGTACCATTGGATATCAACGGTCACGTACTCCCAGCCAAACTGCTTAAGGTGTTGGCTGAGATAATCCGCGTTGCGTTTGACTTCTGGTTCCCGAACCGAGGCACCATAACTATCCCAACTATTCCAGCCCTTCGGTGGAACTGCGGCAAAACTTCTAAATTTTTGAGTCATGCTTAGTATCCTTTCTGATCACTCAATCACCGGTTATTAAGTGCGTTGTTTGCTTGGATATCCTATGTACACTCAACATCATAGCATCTAAGAAAACGCTTTCAATAAACGATAACGTACATTTAGTGGTATAAAGTAACGGGCCTAATGCGAATTAGTGTTAAAATCTCACATTCGTTAATTTCCACGCAATTTCTATCAGAATCTACTGGTACCGTATTCCTCACCAGACGTGAACAAGACCCGTTCGGCTCAAGTAAGCCGAACAGGTCTTGGTTTAAAGCTACTGTAACTGTACGTGGTAAAGCCGCGCCATCTTTTCGCGAGAGAAGTTCACGTGTAACGTCTCTTGATCATTAGTAAAATCGCTATTTCCAGTCGCACTGGGATAGAGCTGCGTGACGGCCGCAATTTGGCCGTATTTGGCTAGTGACACAGTATGGTCGACCGTTTGCCCAATCCCCCGCCAAACGGCTAGATACAGGTCCTTACCCTGCTTAAAACCATAGCTAAACCAGTCATCATCCAGCTGTCCTAATCCTTCTGGCCAAATTGGCAAACCAGTTGCGATTTTTTGCCGGTAGGTCTTGTAAGCCCGAATGCCTTCAGCAACTAGGTCTAGACGATGACCCTTTACTTTATTCAGATAGCCGCTCTGGTGAATTCGCAAGAGCATGGCATTGACCATATTAAAGACTACCTCTTCGTCATCCCCATCCTGCAGTGGGTAAGACCAGATGGCACACTGCTCTGGAGCGACGACCGATGCGCCTACCGCGGCAATATTACCATTGCGGACATAGTTGGTTTGATCCGTCATTGACTGAATACTGTGGCGTTCAAGCATGGCATAGTCATGCCGCATCCCACCAGACCCACAGTTTTCAATAACCAAATCAGGGTAACGAGCGAAGATGGCATCTAACCATTTCAGATAAGCACGGTTATGTTTCAACAGTCCATCGCCAACACTATCGGCTTGACGATCCGTCCCGATACCGGTAGTAATGTTGTAATCCATCTTGATATAACCCACACCGTACTGTTCAACCAGACGCTTCATCACGCCATCCGCAAAGTCACGGACCGCTGGATTAGTGAAGTCCAAATGGTAACGGTCTGCGTCAATCACACGTTTGCCATGACGCATGAAGAACCAGTCATCCGGTAATTCTGCGGCTAGCGGGCTCTTGATTCCCATGACCTCTAACTCCAACCACAAACCAGGAGTCAAGCCCTGGTCACGGATGTATTGAATCAGTTTTTCGATGCCGTCAGGGAATCGTTCCTTCGATGGTTGCCATTCACCCACGCTGTCCCACCAGTAGCCTGGCGCATACCAGCCACAGTCAATAACAAAGTACTCACAACCAACCTTCTTGGCCGCATCGATCAGCGGCAGTTCTTTGGCCGTCGTTGGGTCACCAGATAGGCCATTCATGTAGTCGTTGAAAATGACCGCTAGCTTCTGGTCGTCTGCATTAGGCCGGCGGATTGCACGTCGGTACTTGGTCATCTCGCCAATGGCATCCTCAAAATCCCCTATCAACTGACCAAATGCTACCGGTACTGTTGTGAAGGTAGCTCCCGGCGTTAAGTTCTTCCACCAATGATTATCGAATTCCTCAGGTCCGGACAGACGAATGGCCAATAAGTTTCCACGGCCAATGTCCTTCAACTCATAATGCCAAGCCCCGTTGTTTTCAATCTGCCAAATAGCTGTCTGCCCCGTCTGGGTATTGGTCAAGATACCGTTCGGCGAGTATTCTGAACAGGACCACGAGGAATTGTTGGTGACACTCAGACGCTTCGTCGATGCTTGCGCTTGGTCACCATCGACCCAGTAATCTAGGCCAGCGTCCTTGAGCGTATTGGCTTTCCACTGGGCCTCCGCTGTCCAATCATTGTTGGGGATGTACACCACATTGTGTTCAGCATAATTGCCAGCTAGATCCTTAGCTTGATTGATACCACTCAACGCAAAAGATGAGGCATATTCAATCCCCAGATCTGCGGACCCGATGTTTTCCAATTGCGTCCAACTCCGTACAACGGCCGTCCCGTTGTAGAGCCTATAAAAACTACTGACCCGCAACGTGTGGTCCGTATCTTCTTGTACCACTGTTAGGAGCTTGCCATCAGATTCATCCACCACGGTATGCCTGACGTAACGTAGGTCGCGTCCTGGATTTGTATCCACAAAACCGACCCCTTTGTGGTGGAAGTTTCGACCAGTGACCTGTACCTCAGCAATCTGTAAATGTTGTTTGAGCTCATCATCCGCCGCACGCAAGTCATTGGAATTCATGACGACCAAGCGAACCTTTTCTTGAGCCACTTCAAACTTCAGCTGTGCGTGATCCGTTTCAACCGCAAAATTTTCCATCCTTATCTTCCCTTTCTAACCGACCAATCTGTCTAAGTAGGTTACTGAATCCAGATAATCATTTCCCTAGCAATTAGGTTATTTAGCCTAATTGTAAACGGTTTCAATTACGTTAAAAATGGTGTATTTTGTAGGAAAGGTGTTTATTTATAACTATTAGCAGGCGATTTAGTGGTAATTTCTCACTTTTAGGCCATTACATCTAGACGACGTGCCCAAAACGGGTGAAAATAGTGCTTAACCAAATATGAATCGCTACACTCACGAGAGGAGTCAATCACGATGCGAACCATAACTTGTATTGATATCAGTGAACCCGTTCTCCATTTTTCATCCGGAAAATTCACAGCGGGTTCTCACTGGAAACATAAGCCAATGTATCATGATGGGAATTTTGAAATCATCATTGTCGTCAAGGGCACTCTCTACTTACAAGTTGATAACAGCTATTATGTCATTCAAACCGGCGATGTTTTTGCATTACCACCATTTCACCATCTCCACGGTTACAAGGAATCGCCTGAGAACACGCAATACTTCTGGTTTCATTTCTTTACACACAAGAATGCCATGCGGTCATTACACGTGGACGGCCAAGATGACCAATCTTTGGCCAACTTATTTAAAAAAGACCAAATCGTCTTGCCGCTACAGTACCAGGCTGTGAGTCTGGAAAAAATTCTGATCATCATCTACCAGGTCCTAGACATGGCCAAGACCCACTACTTCACGTCGATGTCCGTAGATTATCTCCTGACCGCCCTACTAATTGAAATTTCACAAGACTTCTACAGCTCACTATCTGGTGCCAATGCCTCTAGCGC
Organism: Levilactobacillus yiduensis; assembly: GCF_024718525.1. NCBI lineage: Bacteria > Bacillati > Bacillota > Bacilli > Lactobacillales > Lactobacillaceae > Levilactobacillus > Levilactobacillus yiduensis. The sequence goes on along the minus strand of NZ_JAMXAZ010000016.1, from coordinate 10,956 downwards.
TGAAGCCCGCATCGACGGCATCAAGGAGTGGATTCGTGCCAATCTCAATGCTGAACTCAAGGCCAGTACCGTTGCAGAGAATTTTGACTTGAACGCCCACTATCTAGTCCGCATCTTCAAGGAACAGACTGGCCAGACTATCATCCAGTACATCAATCAGCTCAAGCTTCAACAAGCAGCTGAATTATTACTACAGACTAATTTTCCCATCAAACGTATCGCCAGCGCTGTCTTCTTTTCTGACGAAAAACGCTTCATGAAGGCCTTCAAGGCCCGGTATTACTTAACACCAACTGAATTTCGCCACACCTATACCAAGAAATTTTTGGACAGCAGTCATTTTGATCCTGAGGTTCCTATCGTCTTGGAACCACCCGAGCAGAAATAACATTTATGGCCATACGAATAGCCGCCGACATCATTACTACAGTCGACGGCTATTAAACTTACTCTTAAAACTTGAAAGACAGAAGCCAACTAGACGCATTCCTTTAGCGCGATTCATAAGGATAAAACTAGTTGTTTACAGCGTCATGACACACATTGGCAAGAGACTAGCGGATCCTTGACAGCCTTACTCAGGCTGGAGGTGATCCCCAGGGCAAGCTGACGCAAGCATCTGATTTGGCCAATTCGGGCTGGAAAATAGCTTACTCGACCTTTCGTGACCCGTTACCAAGTCTCGCCACCAACCGCCGCAACTGCTGCTGATAAGTCAAAAACAGCCCGGTGAACTTGCTGTCGCTGGTCGCTTCCCACGGCTTGGGCGTGCCACAATAGTGCAGTACCACCGTGTTGGCCATCACCCAGTGAATCTCGTGGGCGTTCAGGCTGCGCGTCTGGTAGACGAAGTATTTGCGCGTGTCGTAATTCCAGATTTCCTCGGGAATCTCCAAAATGTCCGCGCCGTACAGGAAGTTTAAAATGTCTTGGTCTGGCAAGATCAGCTCGCTTTCGTACTTCTGAATGGCAGCGGTAATGTCACCCAATTTGATCTTAGCCCGCGCTTGGTCGAGGTCAATCACCAGCACGCCGGAATTGAAGTAAGCTGTCGTCGTGCCCAGTCGCAGCTGATTCAGCCCATCAACCAATTTGGTCACGCCGCGGTGAACGGCTGCCGCCAGCATCTTCCCCCGCAAATCAATTTCCCACAAAGGCCGCAGCGGATTAATCACCAACAGATCCGGGTCCAAATAGATGACCCGCTTCACCGTTGGCGGTAAAATTTGCCCGCTCAGCAAGCGAAAGTACATTTCTTTGGGATACCGCTTGATCAGGGGCACCCCCGCCGCAAAGTCCGTGGTCACTTGTTCATTACTGAGCGTCCAGCCAAACGCATCCGTAAGTTGCCGTACCGCTGCCACTTCTGCTGGCGTCAATGAGGCGTGCAACAGCCACAGATGAATCCGCTCGCCCGGGTTATTGGCGTGTACCGAGTACAGCATGACCTTCAGTGGCGGCAAATAGCCCGCGTTCAGGGTCACCAGTAAATTAATCTCATCAGTCAAAATTGTCCACCGACCTTCGTTTAGGTTACTTCCATTTAACCATACGCCAGCGGTTTGCGCTGGGATGAGCACTCCTGGTTTAGCCGCCTGACCAAATATACCCACTGCCAGAATTTCCCGCATAAAGTTAGGAATAAAATGTCGCCAGTATTTTATGCCAAAATGACATGGAAAAATTTCATCATTTTCATCAAAAACGGCCAAATCCTTGTTAAATCACGTTTTCACGGCAGTTTACGAGCGCTAACTATTAGGCAAAACCCTCAATTATGCCAAATGGTTGGTGTTTTTTCTATATATAATTATATATAAAAACCCGGCATTTTCACGAATATCCGTGAGAATTGCCGGGAATTTTTTACCGTATCCGCTAGACATGCTATTCTCTAAGTGTTCAAGGCACGTGAAAGAAATAACAAGTTACATAACCAGGTTATCCAACCCATCACGGGCCTCATCATTATAGCAATCAACCAAATCAAAAAAAGATAGTGAGGGTATCAGCATGACTAAAAAATACGAAACAGAAGCCCCAGGATACACCATGACCACTGTGATGGAAGAAGCTGCTCGTTGCCTGCTTTGCCACGACGCACCTTGTTCCAAGGCTTGCCCCGCTGACACTGACCCAGCGCGTTTCATCCGCAGCGTGCGTTTCAACAACGTCAAGGGTGCTGCCGAAACGATTCGGGAAAACAACGCCTTGGGTGCCATCTGTGCCCGCGTCTGCCCAACCGAAAAGTACTGTGAATTGGCCTGCTCCCGGACTGGCATTGACTGCCCCATTGATATTGGTGGGATTCAACGCTACGTCACCGACTTTGAACAAGCCGCTAAGATGGATATCTTAAAGCAAGGCAAGTCCAACGGCCACCACATCGCCATCGTTGGGAGTGGTCCTGCCGGCTTACAAGTTGCCACGACCATGTTGACCAAGGGTTACGCCGTAGACATTTACGAAAAAGCCGAAAAGGCCGGTGGTTACCTGACCTACGGGATTCCAGAATACCGTCTGCCAAACGACATCGTGGAATACGAAATCAAGCGGATCGTCAACTTAGGTGCCAACATCCACTACAACACCACGGTGGGTGAAGACATCATGATGGACGAACTGAAAGCCAACAATGACGCCGTTGTTATCGCCGTTGGGGCCAGCGAAAGCAAGGTCTTACCGATGTTTGCTAACAACGAAAACGTTGAAACGGCAGTCGGCTTCTTAGCTCGTGTCAAGGAAGCCAAAGGTAACATCACTGACTTGCCTGAAAACGCCGTTGTCGTTGGTGGTGGGGACGTTGCCATGGATGTGGCCACGACCTTACGCCGCTTAAACGTTAAGAACGTTACCGACATGGCTTACGAAGAATTTGACGAATTCAAAGCTTCCAAGAAGGAACTCAAAGGCACTCGTGAAGCCGGCGTGACAATCGTCGACGGCTACGTGCCAACCGCTGTGAACGGCAATGAAGTCACCTTCAAACACCGTCACATTGATAGTGAAATGACCATCAAGTCCGACAAGATCATCTTGGCTGTTGGTCAACGCGTCAACGCCGCTAACCTCGGCATCACTATTGATAAGCATGAAGAAGTTCCTTACGCTGGCTACGGTACCGCTGATCCTAAGGTCTTCGTCACGGGTGACATTGCCCAAGGCGACAAGACCGTGGTTTGGGCCGTTCGCAAGGGTAAAGAAGTTGCAGAACAAATGGACAAAATGATTATGGGCGACGCAAAAGAAGCCGACTTGGTAGGAGGTAACGAATAATGATTAAAAAAGACTTATCCGTAGATTTCTTAGGAGTACATTTTGAAAATCCATTCCTCCTATCATCTTCGCCAGTAGATAACTGTTATGAAATGTGTGCCAAGGCCTTTGATGAAGGCTGGGCTGGGGTTGCGTTCAAGACGATTGGCCCTAAGCACTTTAAAGTTGACGAAGTTTCCCCACGGTTTGATGAACTGACCAAGGAAGGCACCCCGTTCGTTGGGTTCAAGAACATGGAACAAATTGCCGAACACTCCTTGGAAGAAAACCTGCATGACTTGAAGAAGTTAAAGGAAAACTACCCAAGCAAGATCATCATTGCCTCCATCATGGGGACCAACGAACAAGACTGGGAAGAACTGGCCCAATTGGTCACCGAAGCCAAGGCTGACATGATTGAAATGAACCTCTCTTGCCCACAGATGACCTCTCACGAAATGGGTTCTGATGTTGGGACTAACCCTGAATTAGTTAAGAAGTACTGTGCCGCCGTTCGTCGCGGAACTGATTTACCAATCTTAGCCAAGATGACACCCAACATCACCGACATGGTGCCAGCTGCTAAAGCCAGCCTGGATGGCGGGGCTGATGGGATTGCGACCATCAACACGGTCAAGTCTATCGCCAACTTAGATATCGACCGCAAGACGGCCTTACCAACGGTTGACGGCAAGGGCTCCATCTCCGGGTTCTCCGGGAAAGCCGTTAAGCCAATCGCCTTACGCTTTATCCAACAATTACGGGAAGCCGCTGGTCTGGAACAACTGCCAATCTCCGGGATCGGTGGGATCGAAACTTGGCAAGACGCCGCTGAATTCCTCCTGTTAGGGGCAACTACTCTTCAAGTAACCACCTCCGTTATGCAATACGGCTACCGGATCGTGGAAGACATGAAGAACGGGTTGATGCACTACATGGAAGAACAAGGGATTGACCACCTGTCAGAAATCATTGGCGCTGCCAACAAGAGCATCGTTCCCGTTGAGTCTCTGAACCGGGACTACAAAGTCTACCCTAAGATCGACTGGGACAAGTGTATCGGTTGTGGCCGCTGCTACATTTCTTGCTTCGATGGCGCGCACCAAGCTATCTCCTGGAATGAAGAAGCTCGCCGCCCAACGGTCGATACCGAAAAATGTGTCGGCTGCCACCTGTGCAACCTGGTCTGCCCAGTGGGCGCCATCTCGACCGGTGAAGTTGTGATGAAGCCAGGCCGTGAAGGCAATCCAGAAGATATCAAGATCGAGTCACCACGCTTAACGCACTTCTAAAACGACAAGCGCGTCACGCCCGCTGTCCGGGGGATTTAAAAAATTTGAGTGATCGGGGTGTGACGCCCCAAAAGAGGCTGGGCCAAAAACATTGCGTTTGGGGTCCGCCTCATTTTGGGTTTAAACGTTTTACCTAAAGTCCTTGCGCCATTTCACAGAATCAGATACACTGGTATTCTGACTGAGAAATGGAAGCGCTAACTAGTAAAGGGGAAATCACATCATGAAAATTAGTAAAAAAGTTTGGTTCGACTCCATCGGCGTTGGTGGGTTCACCATCGTTTACAGCTTGATCATGACTGGCTTTTCACTGTGGATGGGTGCCGCAGCCTTCATTGCGGTCTCCTACTTCTTCGGTGCCGGCTTCCCGAAGGATAAGATCTGGAATATTCTGTTGAGTTTCTGCTTGGGCCTCATTTGGGGGCTGATGGCCTTCTCCCTGTTGCACGTGTCTTGGATCTCCGGACTGGTAGCCTCGTCCGTGATGTTTGGGATTCTGACATTCCTGGCCCTCTTCTTGCAAGGAACCATCCTGCCGTTCACCGAGGTGCCGGCTTGGCTGATCACTTGGGGGACGACCATGCTGATCATCTCCAACATCACCATCAAGAGCTGGCCAATGTTCTGCTTTGAACTGCTGGCTTCGATGTTCATGGGTATCTTCGTCATCGGCTACGCTTCGGACTACTTCAACAAGGTGATGTTCAAGCTGTTCCCGGAGAAAAAGCCTAAGGACGACGACAGCCAAGACCACGACGCGGCTGATAAGGGCGAGCCTGGGAATGAATTGGGTTAAAGAGCTATTGTTTATGAGTAAAACAAGGGATAGCTGACCATCGATCAGGTGTTAAGTTTACTAGTCAGATAATTCTAGAATTTGGGATATTGGGATATCAACTTTAAGAAAAACTAACTTCTTTTTATCGTTTCAATCATCTAAATTTTATGTACAAACAATACGAAGGAAAGAGCCTGGGACAAAACTCCCAACTCGCATATTAAAAGGGGTCCTCTCAAGAAATCGTATGATTTCTTGAGAGGACCCCTTTTGAGCTTATGTATACACAGAGATGGTAATCCCTGCTATTCTTTAGGTGCTGAACCAAAAAAGAAAAGAGATAACCAACTCTATGCAAATGAATTATACCAGTAATCGCACCACTTTAAAAACTCAATCTATCTTGGCAACCTCAACCAAACAGCGTCGCATGGGCTATTAACGCTATTGTGGACGATATTCCGACCGCTACTTTTCAAACCAGTTCAGCTCCTACCGGTCGACCTTCATATCCGCCACAGTTACTCTTAAAGCTTTGGCTCTTCGGTTACTTACGCCGGACTTTTTCGGGACGTAAGCTAGTTCAAATGGCCAACGAAAACTTAGTGATGCGTTGGTTCATTGGCCCAAATCTGGCCATTCCGAGTTATCGTACCTTCAATCGATTCCGCAGTAATCCTAAAACCTTGAGACTGATTGAAGGGCTCTTTCGCGCCTTTCGTGATTACCTGACGATGATCGGCCTCTTCAATAATTCCGCACTTTTCATTGATGGGACGAAGATCTTGGCTGACGCTAATAAATACACGTTTGTCTGGCGTAAATCCATTGAGAAGGCCGAACCTAAGCTCGATGATAAGACGGCCTCGCTTTATCAAGAATTGTTGAATTATCAAGTATCCGTACCGCATTTCTCGCCGCAAAAATGCGCGTTAACTAGTGCTGAGCTGATTAAATTAACCACTAACTTAACACTCGCAATCAATAGTTTAACTGAAAAATCAACTTAGAAAAGCCGCATCGTGGTGGTTCACAAGCCAAACGTCATCGCCGGAAATTAAAGCATTTTCTCCACCTGTTGACGACGGACTATTTACCTCGTAAACAGCGCTATGAGCTGGCTGAGAAGACCTTTAGTGACCGAAATAGCTTCTCGAAGACTGATCATGATGCGACCTTCATGCGGATGAAAGAGGATCCCATGAGAAATGGCCAACTAAAACCAGGATATAATTTACAGGTCGCCAGTCAACGACAATTTGCCCTTTATTATCAGCTTTTCCAGCGCCCAACGGATACGTGAACCTTGATTCCATTCGTGACGCATATCTTTAAACAGTCGCCGCGAGTCGTTCAATATTTGGTGGCGGACGCTGGGTATGGCAGTGAGATGAACTACCAAAAGCTTACTGATGACTTTCAAACTAAGTATTTGATTCCTTATGGCATGTACGAAAAAGAACAAACCCGTTCTTATCATAAAGACCGGCGCAAAGTCGCTAACTGGCAATACGATGAACTGAACGATCAGTACACCGATCCTGATGGCATAATCTTTACTTTTCACCATTACAGTACCCGCCATGACCGCTACGGCTACGAAAGACAATTTAAGGTTTATCGCTCAGTCAAATACTTTGAAGACCCAAAGCGCGAGACTTTGGCGACAACCAAGAGCGGTAACCGCCGTCAAATCAGTGTGAAAATTGGCTTTACTTTAAAGACCAGGCGAAGAAACGGCTGACTAGTAAGGTTGGCCATGCTTTGTATGCGCATCGTAAAATTGAGATTGAACCAATCTTCGCTGATTTAAAGACCTACCTGAAGTTCAAACGATTCTCAGTTCGCGGCTTAACCGCAGCTACCAATGAGATTGGCATTGCCTTAATGGCTGAGAACCTATCAAAGTTATCGAAGACAGTTAAACAGGCTCATATCATGCCAAAGAAAAGTGGTGTTAATTGCCACGAACCGGCAATTAACACCACTTATTACTTCAGATTCTAGGGTTTTGTCCCAGACTCATTTCTTCGTATGTTCATGTCCCTATAATTTAAATCCGGCTGGTTTACAATTCATCATTCAGTAAATAAACAACCAATAACTGGCTGCTCATCAACTTTCAGCTCACAATTATCCAAACATCGGTGTTACTTTGGTCTTTCTACACCATGTTTGAAATGATGGCAACAAACTCAACTGCAGATTACATCTCACAAAAACTGGTGAATGTTTTGACTTCAGTATTTCTTCCTTTTGATCACTAATAGTCAAATGGACTAAGAAAAGCTTTGCATACGCTTCAAAAAAAGCCTCCTGGAAAAAACTATCCGTTAAATTCGACGACACTTCAAAGGCAACATGCAAACCAACATAGTCAGCTAAGTCTTCATTTTTCGTTTTACCAGGAGCCAATGGGATGCCGTCAAAGGAAATATGTTGAATTTTCTGCACAATCTTCCTAGAAATATCTGCCAAATTTTGATTTTCCACAAATCCTGTATTGATTCTCCGACTAGCTACTGAATCAATTGAATGAAATAATTCATGAGATAAAATCACACTTAGCCCATAGAAGTGTGATTTTTCAACATACGGTGGCATCAAAAAGCTTAATGGCACCGTAATCTTCAATCTCTCTCTGTCGAAAAAAATTCCCCTCGTTATAATTTGAAGCAGCTCATTTTGAGTGAAATCAGCTAATTTGTTTTTCTTTAAAATACTAATAACTTCTTGATATGTCGTTGGAATAACTTCTTCAGGTCTTTCTTTGGAGAACCTCGGAAGAACAATTTCCGTTACCTGCATTAGCCTGGACGCAGCAGTGGTAAAGCAAGTTAACGATACTTCTCTTGCTTGTAAGATTCTAACAAAATCCGCTAGTCGCCTAACTGTATTCTCAACGTTCAATCGCTTTAAGACATTAACCATAATTTGTTGAGGATAAAGCCGAAGCATAATGCTTTTACTCAGCAATTTATCCATACTCTTATCACCAGAAGACATACCCGTTGCTAACTCAAAAAAGTGCATTCCCAAAAACATACTGTTGCTCAGCGCTGTTGCCAACAGCACCCAACAACGAAATTCATCAAAATGTTTAATAATAACATTATATACTTCATTGCATTGATACTTATTCTGCATTACAAGAATTGTATCAACATTTTGGTGATTAGACGCTTGCTCTACATAAAAGTACTTCTGGTCAGATGAATCAAAAGCTTCGTTAGCCATGATTCTTTCAAAATTTACTACTTTTAGATAAAAGTCATTTACACTGATGTCTTTAGCTGTTCCTTTAAATAAGAAATGAATAACTTTACACATTTGTTTCCGCCTGCGTGCTACATTCTCAATTCTATTTCTAACCAAAACTTTCTTAATTATCTTTTTAACTCGCACTGTTTTTAATTCAAACGGCATTACTAAGTTATAGTCTCGGGAAATATCATCTATAGATGACAAGTCCCTTTCATCCTTTAAACTGTCAATTGTTCCTATTTCTCTTTTCAAATCTTCTAGGAACCCCTCCTTTGCAACTCTGATTAATGAACTATTAATATTATCAGACATTCCTTCCAACACATCATTGAACGTGCTCATCACAATAGTTTGATTCAAAAGAAAACCATCTTCACTTAGACTACTCGATACTGACTGTATAAGCGGCCCATTTATTTTCTCAAAATAATCCATTGCTTTACAATCTTTAAGTAAATAATCCATTACACACCTCACCAATGCTCACTCACTTCTTTATGCAAATCTCGCGATCGAAAAGGCTACGAGTACTAGCGTCAAAATTGTGGGCAACAAATAAAACAGTAATTGGTAAGCTTAACAGAGACTTCAATATGGCAGACGTACCCTCATAATCAATAGCCGATGTCCCTTCATCAATAATAAGAATCTTCTGCTCATGTATTACTGCTCTTGCAATTATAATCTTTTGTCGCTGACCTCCTGAAAAATTCTTTTCTTTTAAGTTGAGTACTGTACCAAGTCCAGAATCAAAAGAATCAATGTCCTTTTTCAAATCTGCACCTTTGACCACTTCGTTAATAAGCGAATCAAGCTTTGCATTAAACATCGTTATATTGTTTTTAATTGTATCTGGAAACAATATTGCATCTTGTGGAATATATCCAATTTTATTTAAATTAACTTTCACAGTTTTAGACTCACCATTCAAAAACTCTACATTACCTTTTGTAGGCTCCACTTCTCCAATGAGAATTTTCAATAGTGTCGATTTGCCACTACCACTATCTCCTGTAATTAAAATCTTTTCTCCCATACGAATACATAGATCTGGAAAGACAAGCGTTTCGCCATTCGGAAAACTTTTAGTTAATTTATGAGTGACTAGACATCTAACTTGATTAGGATTATTGTCTGGCCCTTCTCTGATATTCTTCACTTGCCTTGCATGCTCCATAAACTCTTTGCTTAACGTTTTTGAAGACAAAATAGAGCCAAAAGAATTGGAGATTGTAACTACTCCATTAAATATAATTTCAGCAAATTGTCCTGCACTCAAAATCGTTCCAAATGAAACTGAATTTTTACTTATCAAATACCCTGTCCATGCGATTACTAAGAACTGCGAAAAAACGTTAGCAAACGTATTTAGAATTCCCAACGTACAGACCTTTCCTACCCTCTTCATAATATTTTGTTCAAGCTGTTCTGATTCTCTACTTAGTACCTTATAAAAATGCCCCTTTGCCCCATAACGTCTAATTTCAGAAAGTCCTGAAAACCATTCATCAATCGTACTTAAGTACTCTCGATTAGATTTTGACACATTCATTGTCGTAACTTGCAGACTTTTTGAAAGTAGCCGTGGTAAGAACAGAATACCAATGGCCAATACCACTACAAGAATCATTAATGTCCAATTAAGCGTAAAGAGAGCAACACACGAAAAAGCCAGTGTCAATGCTCCCGTGAAAATTGAGAACAAAGGCGTTGCATATTGATTAGTAAGCGTTTTTAAATCATTTGTCAACTTGTTCTGAACAAAATCAACTGACGTATCACTGTTATTGTAGGCTGATTGGACAAAATTCTCTCTTAATTGATGAGAATATATCTGAACCTGGGAATTGAACAAATAACCCATTAGTATATTACTAACATAGCCTCCTAGTAGTAAGAGAATAAAAAAAACCATTTTCGTAATAAATTGAGACAAATTTCCGTTTTTTAACACGTTAATCGCAAAGGTCAGGCTATAATTTCCCAATGTAATTGACAGTGCGGATAACACACTAACAATCATAATTATGGAACTCCTTACCTTATTTGTTCTGATTATTCCCATCAATCGCATAGATTTGCCCCCAATAACTCTTTCAATACAAAGGAAACTCCTCTATTTCCATGTTCAAAGCTTGAATCAAGTAATTGAAACGACTCATTTACAACGTATAATTTCCGATCATATTTCAACAGATATTCACCAACGTCCCAACTACTTTTAGATATCCATTGATCATACTTACTATTCTTTTTATATTTTCTAAAAAGTAGTACTGCCAAAATAATCGGGAGTGTCAAATTTTTTGTGTAAATGGAAGTCCTCTCCCATTAGCTAGCTTCTAATACATGGATTCTAACGTATCT
>NZ_JAMXAZ010000015.1:0-65457 GCF_024718525.1 Levilactobacillus yiduensis | reverse complement strand
AAGCAAGATCAAAAGCCGTCAGTTTTTGAAAAACATGAAAACTGACGACTTTTTTGAAAGGTATGAATAATTCAGGATATACGTATAATCTAACGGGGTATCGGGAAAAACTTAGCTACATCCATGTCTCATATATACTTGTGCTCTCCCGCAATATACCCGCTCTCCCGTGCTCAAATGGTCAGGTGAATACTCCGACCATGCAAAAAGGCAATGCCCTCATCAGACATTGCCTTTGTATATTCTGCTAACTCCTTGGTGACGTTACTATCAAACCGCATGTGCACCCACACTAGCTTCTTCTTGCGGTCAAAAGTGATTTTTTCAATGAAACACTGGTAGATATACTTCAATGTATCCGTATCACGTCCCTGAACCACCTCAGCAATCAACTTGAGCAATTGCGTCACATTCTTCACTGACAGGCTAGAATCCGATTGTACATCGCGTTCCCGTAGCTCTCTTAGCTCTGACTCAAGCTCTACTTGATCACCCAGCAACTGATGAATTCTTGGCTCCAAGTCCGATTTCAAGGTTGGTTCCTCATCAATTGTCGACTGTAGTCGTCGCAACTTCTGGGTCAATGCTTCGATGTCACGCTGCTTGTTTACGATAATTTCATCTAATGACTTTCGTTGATTGGCTTCACTAGCCTTCATCCGTTGAACAACGACCTGTCCAACTTCTGGATTGCTCAGTACCATTCTTAGTTTCAGAGCAACCAACTTCTCTGCCTCATCGGCTCGAATGCTATTGGCGTGGCAAACAGCTGAACCCTTACTACGAAAGTTAGCACAGCTATAGTAGCGAATGCGCTTTTTCGTTCCATCCTTTAAAGTATTGGTTGTATTACTAGCTATCATCGCACCTCCACACTCTGGACAACGTAGTAGACCCGTCAAGACATTAGTTCCCAGGTGATTCCACTTAGGAGTGCGTTTCTGGACCTTCAAGCGTCGTTGTGTGCGTTCCCAGACATCTTGACTAATGATGGCCTCATGTTTGCCTTCAACCACGATAGGATGCTCGCTACGGCCCTTACGGCGCTTCAGCTCCCATTGCTCGTACTTTGCATATTGAATTTTCCCAACATATAAAGGATTATTCAAGATATCATGTACAGCCGTTGTAGAGAAGGCGTTATCGCGTTTAGTACGATACCCACGATGATTCAATTCATTAGCAATGGCTCGTAATCCGCGTTGCTGAATGTAGCTATCAAAGATGAAGCGAATGATGCTCGCCTCATCCTCGTTGACCGCAAGAATTTTAGTTCCATCTTCTGTTTTGACGTTGTCATAGCCGAGCACCCGATTGCCATTCTTGTAGCCTTCACGGGCCCGCTTTCGCATTCCTAAACGCACATTTTCAGCAGTCTCGTTTCTCTCGAATTCCGACACACTCGCCATCATTTGCAACATAAATTTACCGGAAGCCGTATCAATCTTGATGTTTTCGCTGATAGAATCAAATTCGATGTTGTGAGTCTGAAGTGTGTCCACAATTTCGAGCAGTAGTTTGACGTTACGTGCCAGCCGAGAATTTTTCCAAACCACAACACGGTCAAACTTATCTTCTTTAGCATCCACAATAAGCTGCTGAAGCTTTACCCGTTTCTTCAAGGACTTGCCAGAAATCCCTTTGTCAGCGTAAATCTGGGTTAGTTGCAACCCAGATCTTTGGCAATAGTCTTTAATGGTCTGAATTTGCGCATCAATTGAATACCCCCGTTCGGCTTGTTCCGTCGTTGATACCCGAACATAGGCAACTGCTCGTTCCTTAGTCGTATTCTCCAAATTCATTCTCTCCTTTCAGTAAATTATCAGTCGGCCAAGCAGCTAAGAAAATGCCTGTAACAAGCTTGCTTTCATCGAATTCAATACGACCAAGCAGCCTATTCCAGACCTCACCTTTCAGCGAATCATCGTTTTTGAAAGCCTGAATAACCTTTGCAATGGCCTGCTCTTGATTCTCAGCCTGTTGTCGAAATTGCTTAGTCGACCGCTCAATATCGCCCTTTTGCTTGATATACATTGCGGAAGAGATTTGACCCGCTTCAAGCTTACCTAGCAGCTCTTTTACATCTGGCAATACCCTTGAAGAATTATGCACAGATGACGCTTCTATCCCACGTGATATAGCCAATTTTAAACTCTTCACTTTTACTAACTGCTCTAACTGTCCCAAAACGAGTTGCTCAACCACTGTAGCTTTCACCGAGAATGTGTGCCCTTCTTGACGGCACGCATAGTAGCGAACGCGTTTTCCTCGACGTGTTACCGTGTTAACCAATAGTTTTTTTCTACAGATAGGACAAACTAGCTTGCCATGGAGCCACGACTCATTGTGCGTTTTAACTGCACCTCGCGCTTTTCGCTTTGCCTCTGCCTTCGCAAACAGCTTCTGTGAAATAATCGCCGGATAGTTGATGTCCTTCCCCGCGTAGCGTCCATTTCGTAAAATGCGTCCAACATGAGGCTGTTTTAAATTCATGCCAAAGTGATCATTACAAGCTATGGTCAGTAACCGATACCCTTCATCCATCGTGGTATATCGCTGGTAAAGCCAACGAACAACCTCAGCATCCACTGCTGATATGACTGCATGTTTACTGACTGCATCATACTTGTATCCAAACGCCACATTTTCCGAAAGAACTTCACCTTGTCGACGTTTTTCCTTTAGAGCATTACGCTGATTTTCGCGAGTCATCTCTCGTTCAAGCTCAGCAATGGCGCCATACGCGGATAATTGTAGCTTTCCAGTAGCCGTGTTAGTAAAAAAGTCCGACTCCATCTGACTTATGATTTGTACGCTGTTTATAACGCACATGTGTACAATAGTCAGCAATAGTCGCAGATTGCGTGCTAAGCGATTTAGGCGATACACCAGCAGAAATTTTACCTGCGGATTATCTAAGGCACTGAGAAGAAGGCTTAGTCCTTCACGTTTATCACTAGAACCAGAAGCAACATCAGTGAAAATGGCGCCGACCGCCAAGTTTCGTGTCGACGCCATTTCCTGAATAACCGCTTTTTGAGCTGCCAGTGAAAAACTATCAGGCCCAGTTTGATTAGTAGTGCTAACCCGGGTGTACCCGACAGCTAAGTCAGTCATCAGCGTTCCCTCTCTCATTATCCGTCGTTTCACGATGCCAGAGAACATGCTCTAACAGCACATTCGCCACCTCATCAGCAAACTCATCCAATCCAATAGTATCCTTAGCCATAGTACCTACTCTCCTGTCTCAATAATTTTTTAAGCGACCGTCAGCATCAAAGCTATTACGTAATATGAAATCGTTCTCCTCACTCGTTGGTACGAGAATTGAAATGAAAGTGACACGTTTGCCATCAACAATCTTTCGAATCGTATTGCGGCCAGGTTCTGACTGGATATAGCCCTTCTCCTTAAGACTTGCCGTCACAACCCGTTCGCTCTGTGCACCAAGCTCATCAGTCACAATTCGCGTATACTCTGAAGGATAAAGATTGACGTACATCTTTACCGGGTTAAACGTCATCGAGACGTTCCCAATCACGTGTGGCCCAGCTTGACCAACCCGCCCCTTTAGAAGTAACGAGCCTTGATTTGTCTTTAAATAATCCAAAAGACGAGCATAGACACGATCACCTAAATCGGTTCCCCAAGTTGCAGTGGTACTTTTAATCAATAACCGCATGATCTCTTGAACGTTAATGTTAATTTCAGGCCAAGTGATGTTGGCCAACTGGGCTGCAATTTCAACCACAGCTAGCTTAGTTGAAATACGATCCCGAAATTTTGAATCCGGCATCAATGACTTTACCTCGCTAACAGTCGCCGGAAACGCAGCCGTGAGGTTGGTTGCGTTGGTCAGAATCGCTTTGACGAAATCAGGAAAGAGCCAACCATAGTTATTTGCAACGACAGATTTAATCAACTCGGCTTCCTCACTAGATCTTGTCCATGTAATTCCCTCACATTCGATAACGCGCATGCGGAGGCCTTGGTTTTGGTCTGCCATGCCATCTAACAACCCCCGTTCTCCCGTACTGATTATGGTTGTCTGCCAGGACGCCGTTGAGCGCAAGGACATCGTCTTGGTTGCACGGGCCTTCTCAGTGCCCGAAGCCAAGTTATATATCGTTCCGGTAATATTTCGTCCCATATATCTAGAAAGCTCGTCCAGACCAAAAGGCACACCATTGTTACCGTTCAAACGTAAGGAAAGCGCATTGGCAGTCCCACTCCACGACTGAAATAGACTACCCTTCTGCATAGCACGATTGGCGCCAGCAGTGCTAAGTGCCAAAGCCAGCATTGTGCTCTTACCAGTTGAACTATCACCAACTACGGAAAAGAGGAGTGTTTCAAGATCTGGAAATTGCTGTGACAACGGGCGTAGCAACGGTGCAGTCAGACCGATTACAAGTGCTAGTTGCAACGGTATTGAATCGCTTACGGTATCCCACATCTTAAACCACTGTGTTCTGCTACCCTTAGGGGCTAGGTCCAATGCATCAGATTTAAGAAACCCTTTTCTTTGAGAGTCCTTACTTATTAACTGTTCTAATCCAAAGTCACCATCACTTAGCCAGCCGACGCCTTCATACACGGTATCCATTGGAATAAGCATACGTTGACCAATAAAGTATCGCAGGATGGCAACTTTATTGGCTGGCGTAATCCCAACTCCATAGGCCACCAATCCTTCAATATCTCGACCAGTAAGAACAGTGGCGGGGACTTCACGAATCTTAGTTACTCCACCTGGGCTACGGTATTGAAGCATGTAGCTTTGGATATCGGTCTCCAAGGATGAAATTCCTTGGGTCAATCCCATAGCAGGTGCTAGGTAGTGATATATTTTATCCTTGTCAGTATAACCAAGAGATGTGTCATTAAGGATAAATCCCTTAGGAACAGGGATATCCTTCCATGAAACTAGTTCATTGTTCATAAAACATCACTCCCTTCATCTTTAGGTGCTGGCATATTTGGCTTCCATTTGGCTTTGTACGGCTCTTTAGATGCTGCACAAACCCGATAAGTTCTCGTCTCGTCTAGAACCTTCTCCAGCCAACCATGGTGAACGGCTGAAGAGATTGCGCCATAAACTTGTCGTTCTGTGTATTTTTCCTTTTCGGCTTGTGTCACTAGTTCGGCCGTTGTCACGGTCTCACCGATACCATAAGCCCCCAAAAGAATCTGAACCCCTGGTAGCCCTAGCGGATGACTGACACGTTTCTTACGATAATCACCCAACTTACTTGCTGTTTTACTAGACATTTAAACATCCTCTTTTCAAACCTAGTCACACTACAAAGCACAACTAAGTTATAATTTCAAAAGGGATTCCTCCTTCTTGATGACACTCATATTACAGTCAATGAGCACCCAAAATTTATACCCGTCTATTCTTTTCAAAAACGCGGGTACTTTATAGATAGGAGATATTATGTCAGAAAATAATTTCGATCTAGATTCACATGATCTCGCAACTATTGCTATTGAAGCAGAGAAAATCTTAAAACACAGAAATTTAGGAAACACACAAACACTAAACAACGTCCATTCCGTCAAATCTAATTCACCTCTAGATAAGAAGGTCAAGGAGATTGTGGCAAGCACTCTATCCCTTCGGGACTACGAGGACTCAATATACCTATTCGAAGCTATTCCATGGCTAGCAGCGATTGCTACCTCCAATGCCCTAGCACGCAAGGTAGATAGCCGAAAAGAACCAGCCCTCAAAAATCGGTATGCTGTCCTCAAAAGTAAAAATGAGAGTTTAACAAAGATAGTCGATATCCAAAAAGAAAAATTCGGTTATGAAACTATTCATCACTCCCGGGCATATCACTATAGTCAAAATCTGATTCATGGGAACAAGAACATCGGCGAAAAAGTACTAGGCGAAATTGTTTCTACATTAAATGGTACATCATCTACATCTGACTACATGGAACAGACTGCTAACAGCATTGACTTATTGAATGTATTACTTGAACAATTTGCTGTCACAAATTCATTTAATGCTGTTAATAATATTTCATCAGTCTTGGACAAAGTCGAAACCGACGATTCCTTTTCCAATGTTCAATCTCTAAAGTTTGAAAACAGGTTCCCTTCTAATCTTGAAACTGAAATCAAAAATCTGATCCAGCAAATATACGCTGATCACCCATTCACGAAAGAAGGTATCGCCCTGTATCTAAAGCCTCTTCTAGTTCAAAGAGGGCTTTTAAGCACACATCCTACTAATAATTCTGTAGCCACTCCATCAACCTCCTCAACACAAAGAGACCCTTCCGCACTTGAGATACATCAAGACATTGAACTACTTGCCGGGATTCCGAACAAGCGGTTAGGCACTAATATGGTCATTAAGGTTATCGACAACTTTAATAAAATAAACTCCAAGCCTATAAAATCGTCACAACTAAAATCACGGATAGGCCCTTATAAAGGTATAACCGCTAAAAAAGCGTATATAACTATTAGTGACTTTCTAAATTACGATACAAATAACGCTAGTTTAGTTAAACATGTCGACGATGTAGACCAGATTGACGCTGCATCTGTCACTCAATTATTCGTCGCATTAGATACCTATCTTACCTGTGTCCTATTAAAAAACACTCAAGTAAAGACAACAACCTACCCTTTGCAAAGAGTCACCAATGCTCTGAAAAAATTCGATAATCAAATGGTTACAGGCACACTCGATGCATCCACGTTCTCGACGGAGTTATCCCAGGCCTTAACTGATGATTCCAATAAAATCATCGACTACTTTAAGCAATGGAACGAGAACTTTGCAGATTTACCGAATTCAGATTTGGATAAAATCAAAGAAACCGTTGCTAAAATACGGCCCATCATTAATCAACTCAATCAGGCAACCAATCATACTAGTGATTGGGAAAATATTATCAACAACTAATGTGATTGCCTTTGCGCTTCTTTATTTGCTAAATCAACCAATCTTACTAGCTCCGTAATAATGGCTGCGACCACTTTTAGGCCAATCCGCTGTAAAACAAACTTGTTCATCTTCATGAATTATCCCTCCTCAAACCAGACCAGACGTCCGCCTTTAAACAGTCCCATCAAGTAGAGCGTCTCTGATTCCAGGCCAACCAGTGAATACGCTATCAAGTCAGTACCAGCGATACCGTACACATATCCCACAACTCTCACTGGCAGAATCGAGCTACTATCCACCGGAAGCCAATCTGGATCCAACTCATCTCGTTCAAATAGCTCTGCCTCGCCAACTAACTCTTGCGGAGTTACCTTCTTATTCAGGTAACTTCCAGCCGCATAAGCCAAGGCTTGTTTCCACATCTGCTCGTCGATAATCATGGCTATTTGTCCCCCTTTGAATTTGAAAGGACTTGGATATGCCAGTCCTTACGCACCTTGGCTGCTAATGGATGTGCTGGTTTCCCGCTGCCATCGCAAAGCATCGCTAATTTTTTATCAAACCCCGCTTTCTTAAGACCATTTATGATGCTATATTGCCGTTTTTGAGCCATCACATTTTGATTAGTAAATGAACCTGTAGCCAAAATCACCTGCTTCACTTCATTGGCAGATAGTAAAATGACCTGATCGGTGACCGAATCTACCCCCCTCGTCATTAGCTTGGGATTTTCATTAATGCCTAGGGCTGAAAATAAGTTGACCATGACCACACCGTCAAATCCTAGTTGGCTCACATGATTGACAATCAGCATTGTTGTTAAATCCATGACTACACCATCACTACTACCCGGGAAGTTGGTAATGATCATAGCTAATTTCTTAGCCGGTTGATTCCACGTTATTTTCAATTCATACCGGTGAGTCTTTGCCTTGTTGAATTTTACCGTTCCTTCAAGCTTAAAATTTACAGGACTTGTCGTTGCTGATTCTGTCATAATTTCGTTCTCCTTTTTCTATGTTCCTATGATCCAGTGCACAAAAAATAGGGCCAATCGACGTTTCTGTACAACGTCGATTGGCCCTGAAATTATAATTACTATTTTAATTATTACTTGTGAAACCAGCCAAGATATGAGTAGCTACTAGACCACGAATTTTTGTAAGTGACCTTTCCTGACTTCTTCACTAACTTCATATGAGAATTCTTTTTTGTTAACGTACCACCATTTCGATACGTGCCTTTAATCTTGTAGGTACCAGCTCCCACTTTTTGATACTTCAAGCTTGACCAACTCTCCGCGGCCCAGCCTGGACGACCAATATTCATCGACTTGGATTTGATACGAAAGTGAATAGTAACCTTTGAACCACGATCGTTATAACTACGTTTCCAGTTACCCCTCAAAGCTTTGGGCGTTCCCTTATGCCATGTCGCGGCACTGGCCGTAGTTGATACCGTTCCGCCCACAAGAAACACGGTCATTGCTGTAACAGCCGCCTTACTAAATTTTCCCATCATCTTACCTCCAAATTAATAAGTATTAATAATGAATCCCAGCATTTAGAAAATCAGAACGGTCCAGTTCCATTCTCACGACGCGTATTCAGCATTCTAAGTGCTGAGCTTCGTTCTTCAGGAGAGTTTGTGTAATCGTTAGCGTAATTCTTCAACTCTTCATTGGTCAGTTGACTCAATCGTTTAAACCGTGCATCTATCTTCTGACTACGTTCATGATCTTGACTAAATGCCCATCGCGTCAAAAAAATGAATCCTGCCGCGACCCCAGCTCCTATTTTACCCCAACCTAAACCAAATTTGCTATGTGCAATCCAAACTCCCACGATAACAGCAATTAACAAAATAAATCCCATTACTTATTCCTCCTTTGCCTTACCTTCCTCATTTCGTCTCAAGACTTTGTACACCCACTTTTGTGAGTAGCCATACTTATGAGCCAATGCCATTTGATTGTGTCCATCAAACTCTTCTCTCACTTGTTGAGCGGCCAGCTTACGGTCGTACAGATGAATTGGGATACTCAGTTGGGTTCCCTTGTACTGAGCATGGATGCGCAACATAGCCTCTGTGCCAACTACTTCACTTAAGCTTCGGTAAAACTGGTGTAGGGCTTTAATCTCAACATCTTCGGCCATTAACTCGCCACCTCTCAATTGAAATTTTAGTTGATACTGGTTCTTTTCGTAACTGCTTAACGTCCTTACAAATGTACTTACACTTTCCTTGAATTCTGCACTAACTTCTTACCGACGATTGTCTCGAACCCAGCGCTCAGAATACCCGTATAGTCTAGCTAAATCTTTATTGCTGTCCCTTGATGCCTTTAAAATCGGTCGCAACTGCTTAGGGTTGTATAGCCGCATTGGTAGGCTGATTTGTGACCCTCGCCAATAGCCATAAATCTTCAGCATCTTCTCCTCACCCACTAAATCATTTAACTCTTGGTAAATTGGAAATAGAGCATCATAGACAACATTCTTGCTCATAATTCAACATCCTTTCTGTACACAAAAATGGGCCTAGTGTTAGATACACTAAGCCTTCATGATAATAATATATATTTGAAAACTTAGATAACTCATTTTCATTAGACCATTTATAAGGAAAAGTACGGGCTATTGTTCACTTGAATTGGCTTCCGAATTTTGTATACTGAGGATATCAAGTAGGAGGTCACACCATGAAAAAAGTAAAATCAATTGCACTGACGGCCATTACTGTTCTAGGACTTTCAGTTGCCGCACCATTAATTAGCCCGGCTCAAACTGCACAGGCATCCGCTTGGGAAATGAAATACATTGACGGATGGTATCGAGTGAAAATCAAGAAGACTACTAAAGTTAAACGCATCAAGTACGGAGCACTTGCCTATCAGAACAAGGTCACTGGTCATTACACCTTACACAAGGGTTCTATCGTTAAGACTACATACTCTGGTCATGAAGGCTTTGAATTTATTATAAAAAGTCCTCACAAATATAAAATGACCAGCAAGTATGGCTACAGTGCTCACTTCAAGAAGGGGTCATTTAAAGTCCTCAGCCATACTAACTAATGTATGCTTCAAAAAAGCCATCCAGCTTACGGATGGCTTTTATACTACACATATTCTAAGAACCGCACTACTTGTGATAAGGACTACCGTACCTGTCTAACAACGAGTAATCACAAGAAAAACCGCATCACTTATGATAAGGTGACCCCTCATTAATCATAAAAGCCCGATAAACCTGCTCCGTCAACACCAACCGCATCAACTGGTGCGGTAGCGTGAAGCGGCCAAACGAGATTTGGGTGTCGGCGCGCTTCAGGACGGCTGGGGTGAGGCCCAGGGAGCCACCAATGACGAACGTGATGTCTGAGTGGCCGTAGGTGGTCAAGTCCTTGATTTCCTTGGCAAACTCCTCTGACGAGCGTTCCTTGCCCAGGATGGCCAACGCATAGACGTATTCGCGGTCCTTGATCTTACTCAAGATGCGCTCGCCCTCCGCAGCCATGACCTGGTCCATTTCGGCCTGCGAGAGATTTTCTGGGGCCTTTTCATCGGGGACCTCGACGATTGAAAATTTGCAGAAACGCGACAATCGCTTGGCGTATTCCGCAATCCCCTGTTTAAAATACTTTTCCTTCAATTTACCCACGACCACGAATTTGATGTTCATAATTAGCCTCCTGTACACAGGTTGTCCACAAAGTTATCCACAGGTGCACAACCTGTTTTCCTAGATATAGGGGGTAAGTTCTGGGTGACCCCCCACATTTGATTTTTTGTAAAATGTCAATATAAAATTAGTTATCCACCGGTCACAGACGAAACGCCCGTTCGGTCTATCCGCTTACAAACCGCATGGTGACTGGCTTTCAGACGCAGAATCGAGTCATCAACTTTTTCTATCCACAGTTATCCTCACTGCCTGTGGATAACTTTTACACCGGTTCCATTGCCGGTCTCTTCCTGTTCATAACTTTTTCACTGTCTATTGTACCCTTTTATCCCCCAAGTTATCCACAGCTTTTTTCGCCGCCAGTTTTGGGCCTGAATTACCGCCAGGCGTCGCTCACTTTTCGTTCGTGAAAGTTACCAGCGGGGACGTTTTCATTTCCTCTAACGCCACCTTAAACTTCGGCTTTTCATCAAACAGCTTACCACAGCCAAAAAGCGCCCGCTGGAAAAATCCGCGGACGCTTTCATTTTCGTTAAATTATGACTCTGAGGTGGCTGACGTGCTACTCTGCAATTGTGAAGAGGTTTCCGTCAACTTGATGTTCCCGGTCTTCTTCTTCCCGTTGTGGTAGTAGGTCACGGAGACCGTATCATTTAATTTGTACTTGTACAGGATGTCTCGCAGCGTGGATTGATCCGAAATCTGGTGACCACCCAATGCCGTGATGACATCGTACTTGGTCAAGCCGGCCTTCTTCGCTGGTGACCCGGCGCTGGCGCTCATGACCACGACCCCGCTTTCCACACTAGATGGCAGCTTCAGGATCGACTTCTGTTGGGCGCTGGAAACGTTGGCCAAGTCCACGTACGTGATGCCTAACGCCGGCCGAACCACTTTCCCTTTCTTGACCAACTGATTGATGATGTTGACGACTTCGTTCGATGGAATGGCAAAGCCCATCCCCTCAACGCTCGTCCCTTCCGCATCACTGGCAATCTTGGACGACGTGATCCCGACGACTTGCCCGCCGACGTTAATCAACGCCCCACCGGAGTTACCGGGGTTAATGGCGGCATCGGTCTGGATGACCGTCGCGTTCCCCGTTTGCGTCCCGGAGGAGTTGGTCGTTTCAATCGTCCGCTTCTTGGCGGAGATAATGCCTTCCGTCAGCGAGGTCGCGTACTGGCTACCCAGTGGCGACCCGATGGCCAACGCGGTTTCACCGACCTTGACCTTGTCGGAGTTCCCAAATGACGCCACGGTCTTCAGATCCGCACCGTTGACCTTCAAGACGGCCAAGTCGGTGACGGAATCCTTCCCGACCAATTTGGCTTGGAGTTGCTTACCCGAGCTGGTCACGACGCGCAGGGCGGATGACCCGGACACCACGTGATTGTTGGTCACGATGTAGGCGGTGTTACCGCTCTTCTTGTAGACGACCCCCGACCCTTCGGAGGCTTCTTCCAGTTCAGATTTGGACTTCGAGCTCGAGCCAGAAGATTCCTGGCCGAACAACTGCCCTAAGGTGCTGTTACTGCTATTTTGCTTTTGTAAATTGATCACGGAGACCATGGCGCCCTTGACCTTATTGAAGGCCTTGGTCGATTGGCTAGACACGTTGACCGTCACGTTGGACGTTGACGCGTTGCCACTCTTATTACTGCCAGTCGGCACCGCCGTATCGTTGACACCACTGTTGTTGAGGTAAGTGATTCCGCCGTAAGCGGCACCCCCACCTAACAGGCCAGCGACCAGTGCGGTCACAGCCACCTTGGTTAAGGTCAGGCCGCCCCGCTTTTTTGGTTCCGGAGTAGGCGTTGGAGTTGGAGTTGCTTGGTTTTCGTCATTCAAATTATTATTTTGATTATTGTTGTTATCCATCACATTGCGCTAACGCGCGAACCCTCCCATTCATCGGTCAGTGGTCACAGCCACCGACCGGTCGTTTAATAGTTTTTATAGTAACGACTGAGTATGAATTTTTCTTGATGATTCGGTGCTGAAGTCCTAAAGTTTACCAAAACTTATACTGACGCGGACTATAGCGCGACTAAGGGGGTGGCCTCTTCTGGATTGGTGTCGATCAACTGAAAATCATGGCCCACACCAAAGTCGCGGTTCTCCATCATGGAGGCGACGGTCAGGTGGCACAGCGACTGCATGTTGTTGTGCAGACTGCGGTGGCCCAGGTAGATCTTCTTGGTCCGATTTCCCAAGACATCCATCAAGGCATCCGCGCCCTCTTCGTTAGACAAATGGCCCTTATCGCCCAGGATCCGTTGCTTCAGTGGCCAGGAATACTCGCCCATCCGCAGCATCTCGACGTCATGGTTACATTCCAACAGATAGGCGTCGGCGTCCTTGATGACCCCTTCGACGTGCTCGGAAACGTAGCCGGTGTCCGTCAAGATGACAAACGTTTTGCCATGATAGTGGATCGCGTAGAATTGGGGTTCCGCCGCATCGTGGGAAACAGAAAAGCTCTCGACGTCAATGTCGCCAAAGGTTTGGACCGTGTCCGGCGCAAAGATGTGCTTCTGGGCCAGGTCGACCTTACCAATCTTCCCCGCCATGGCGTCCCAGGTCCCGGCGTTGGCGTGGACGTTCAACTGCTCGTAGCGCCGCGCCAAGATGCCCACGGCCTGGCGGTGATCCGAGTGCTCGTGCGTCACTAGCAGGTCATTGACGTCTGACATATTGCGGTTGATGTCGCCCATTAATTTTTCAATTTTCTTGCCACTGAGTCCCGCGTCGATCATGATCCGTTCGTTGGGGCTCTCCACGTAGGCCACGTTACCCGTACTTCCGCTCGACAAGATGCTAATGCGCAAATCATCTGCTACTGCTGTATCCGTTCGCAAATCCAATTCGACCTCTCCTTAAATTCAATGATAGCTAAGGCAGGAATCTTCTGATTTCAATCAGGAGAGGAATGCCAGTCACTGTTTTTTTCGAATGTTCTTGGTAGGTTGGTTCTTGATATATTTTTCGACGATTTCTTTACTCATGTTACCCAAGGTACTCATGTAATAACTATTTGACCAGAGATGTCCGCCCCAGAGTTGTTGCTTGGTTTCGGGATGCTTCTCAAAAAACATCCGCGCAGAAGCGCCCTTAAATGCCTTGACAATATTTGTGGGTGCGTATTTAGGCTTGAAACTGATTAATAGGTGAACATGATCTGGCATGATTGCTATTGTTTCCACGGTGACCTCATTTAGTTGGGCAATTCGTGTCAAAATTTTCTTCATGTCAGACACCAGCGTTGGTGTCGTAAAAATAGGCTTTCGGTACTTTGTGACCCAAATTAGGTGAAAATGGAAATTGTAGACATAACCTCGTTCGTAAATTGCATCCAGTAACCGACTATCTTCTTTACTCATCTGCATCCTCCTATAAATTTATTTATAAGTGTATTCAGTATGTTCTGATTACCTTATATGATATCATAATTTCATAGTGAAAGGAGGAAGTGATTTGCGTAAAACGATGGCCCAGTTACCATATCATTACGGCGTAAAATTAAGAGTTTTTCCGTCGAATGAGCAGAAACGCTTGATTAAGCTGAATAGCGATGCTAGTCGATTTATTTACAACGAGATGAACGGCATGAACCGGGAGTTATTTGCGTTGCGCCAAGTTAAAACGCCTATTAAGCTAGTTCAAACACGGATTGAAACATTGAAGCAACGATTAAAGCACCCGGCTATTAACATTTCTAATATTCACGGTTGGTTGAATGACAAAGCGCTCGACAGCAACATGAAGGTCAATGCCATCAAGAATTATCGCACCGCCTGGAAGAATTTTCGTAAAGTTCATCAAGCGGGAACACCCGTGTTCCACAAGAAACGAACCGAACAAAAATATCAGACTTCCAATCACTATGCCAGTAAAGTTGAGACGCCCAATATGCTTAATGGCAGTATTCGCCTGCTAGATGACAAGCATATCCAGCTATCCAAGCTGGGAAGATTACGCTTTAAGGGAATGCCATCCAAATTGATCAAGCGTAAAGCTAAAATTCGTATTGGCACAACGACTATCTCCATGGACGCGACGGGCCGCTACTACATTTCCCTCCAGTTGGCATCTGACCAGCCATTTGTTAACTTAGTGACGTCCAAGTCTGGGGCAGCCATTGGCATTGATCTAAATACGGATAATTTTCTGACGGATTCCAGCGCCAATGTGATTGCTAACCCCAGATTCTACCGGTCAATCAAGGGTAAGTTGGCTAAGGCTCAGCGGACACTGTCTCGACGGGCAACGCGCGCTAAGAAAGCCCATCGCTCCTTGCGTGAATCTAAAAATTATCAGAAACAACGGCAACGGGTAGCTATTATTCAACGCAAGGTAGCTAATCGACGGAAAAACTTCTTACATCTTGTTTCGACAGCACTAATCAAGAACCACGATTTGGTTGTCGCCGAAGAGTTAAGAAGTAAAAATCTGTTACGCAACTATGCCCTGGCCATGAGTATTGCCGATGTCGGGTGGCGGACACTCTTAGGCATGCTGGCATATAAGGCCGATTTGTACAAACGTCAATTTGTGACCGTGGACCCACGAAATACCACGCAAATGTGTAGTACTTGCAGCTTTGTTATGGGTACTGAGGCAACTCAAAAATTGATTCTGACTGATCGCCAATGGACCTGTCCGCGATGTGCCGCTTACCACGTTCGTGACCATAACGCTGCTAAGAATATTTTAGCTAAGGGGTTAGTTACACTAACAGATTAGTAAAAGACATCGTCCGTCTGGCAACCTGCGGACATTAAAGGCTTTGTTAATTAGCCCGTAAGACCTGCATGCAGGCAATCGCTGTATCTAAGCAAATTGTGGTCGTAACATTTTAGGATGTTGTTCCCACAAACCTCTGACTTTAGTCAGGGGTGGTTGATTACCGTTATCATACCGCATTTCACCGGTCTTGTAACTAATATTAATCTGTTTGTATTGGCTGCCACCCTACCAGTATAAAAAGACGGCTCACGGCCGCCTCTGTGCTGCTATTTGATTATAAACGCTGTCAGATTAATCGCTGGTGCTCGACGTGCCACTCACCGTCTTCACGTTGCTATCATTGGTCAAGATGGCTCCGGTAAAGGCGTTGACGTGCTTGAGCTGCAAGACGCCGGCGTTGTTGCCGCTATTGGCCTTGACGGCGATGACCCAGGTCGGGATGTAGACGCTACTGTTCTTCAACGTGAAGTAGCGGGTATAGGCCAGCTTGGTCCAGACAATCTTGGTGTTGTTGGCAATCTGGTTATATTGGTACAGCCAGATCAACGCCTTGCGTTCTGAAATGGTCTCCGTCTTTTCCCGCAACGTGGCGACGTTGGCCAAATAGCCTTGCGTATAGCCCGTCACCTGGCCGTCATTGGTCAGGCTGAAGCGAATCTCGCCATACCGCGAATAAATCTGACCATCCGTCACGTGTTGCGTGTAGACTACGGTGTTACGGCTCGACAACTGCTGATTGTAATAGTAGTTCGTCCCATTTAAGATCAACGCACCGTTGTTGACCACGGTATCCAGCGTTTTGTCCGGATGCTTGGGGTCGACGCCGGTGATGGGGGTCTTAAACGTTGACGCAATCGTGCCATCCGTGTGGTACCGAACGGTTTGGTCGCTCAGGCTGGTCAAGCTACTCTTGATGCTATCGTCGTTGCTGGTGGAAATGTAGTAGCCCTCGCCAATCTTTTTGGACGGGGCACTGAAGGTAATGTCGTCCGCCCGCATTTCCTTGATGATGGTCGTATCGCTATCGGCCGAGCGGGCTGATGTGGTATCGGTCTCACCGGACGTATCGCGCTGAAAGGCGGCGAACAAGAAGATATCAATGACAATGAACGCGACTAGAAATAACCACTCGATGCGGCGAAAATCCATGCCAGACCGCCCTCCTTTTTGACCGGTTTATTGCTGCTTCAACAGTTGGTTATAGGTCTTCCACCCGGACCCCTGATAGTACACGTACCAGGTTGGCGTCAGGTTGACCACCTTATCCGAGGAGGACGAGGCCAGCCATTGATAACCCAACTGCACCCTGACGATTTTCTTTTGACTATACCCGGCCGCCGTCAGTTGGTCAATGACCCGCTGCGTGCTGGGAAGACTCTCGGCTTTTTTATCCGTGGGCACTGGCACTTGCAGGCTGTAAAGCGAGAAGTTGTAGCGCCGCACGCCTTGTGACAACATTTGGACCCGGGCCGCACCGTAGTTACTTTGATTGAAGATTGGGAACCCTTCAACAAAGCTCCGGTAGGTCACGGTCGAGTTGCTCTTGGTATACCCGTAGTAACGTAGGTTTTCCATGGGGATTCCGATCGATTTGACCGCGTTATAGCTCGCCGTGAGGGCCTGACTAAAGGTAAATGACGACTGTAGCGCGCTGTAGTCCTCGTACAAGGCCGTCCCCCGTTTGTTATAAACGGTCAACTGCCGCGAGGCGCCGTCGCTATAGATCGTGTTATCTTTATTCCGCTTGGCCGACACGTTGGTCGACTCACCCTTGTTCAACAAGCGCGTCGTGAAGTAATCCGTCGACTGCTGGTTGACCAAGTAACTGTAGGCCTGCACCGTCACGGTATTGGTGACGTACGGCATGGCCGACCAGTTCAACCACTGCATCTTGACGTTGATGCGGAAGAGATTTTCCTTTAGGATCTTGCGCATCGCCTTCAGATCACTCTTGCGCACGGTCACCCGGTAGACCTTTTGCCCACTGTCGTCCAGCAGGTAAAGGGCCTTGGTGTTGTCCAGGGGAATCATGATCCGCGAGAACTCGGTCGATAGCCGCGCCAGGCGACTGCCGAACACGGTATTGAACAATTTCACATTGACCGGTGCCGAGTACGATAGCAACAGGCTGTTCTTCATCGTCAGGTAGCGCATGTAGCTCGCCTGTGAACCGGTCCGCACCCGCCGAATGCCGCCCAGGTCCCATTTGGACAGGGCCTCACGTACCTCGGTCGTCAAGTTGACTTTCCGGTTGTTCAACAATTCCTGATTGCCGTTGACGTCAGTAGACACGACCTCCGTTGGCAGGTAAACATCCTTTTGTGGCCGGGTGTTGAGCTCGGTCGTCGGCGTATTCGAACTGCGCTGCCGACTGCGCTCATATTGCGCCGGGTTCGTCCAGATCATGGCCGATAACGCCACACTGACTGCCACGGCTAGGGTCAACCCCAGTGGTAGAAATGCTTTAGTTATCTTCATCCCAAAGATCCTCCTCATCGTACGGCTTATAAGGCAGGGAAATGTAGAACGTGGACCCGCGACCTTCGCGACTATCGACCCAGATTCGACCGCCCAGCATTTGGACGACTTCCTTGGAAATCGCTAAGCCCAGACCGGTACCACCCTGTGCCCGAGAACGGGCCTTATCAACGCGGTAGAAGCGGTCAAAGATTCGCGGAATATCTGCGCGCGGAATCCCCAACCCTTGGTCAGAGACGCTCAGGATCACGTTGTTGTGGGTCTCCAGTAAGCGGGCCGTCACGACGCCGCCGTCTGGTGAGTACTTGATGGCGTTATTCATCAGGTTATCCAAGACCTGCGTGAAGCGGTCCGTGTCGATTTCGACCCAGAGATCACGCTTGGTAAAGTCCCGCTTGATGGTGTACGTCTTTTCAGGCTTGTCGTCTTGCTTCAACATCATGTCAAAGCGGTCCAAGACATAGTTAAATAACTCGTTCAAATTGACCATTTCCAGGTCAACCTTTTGCGTCCCGGAATCCATTCGTGACAGTGTCAACAGGTCGTTGATCATCCGAATCATCCGGTCCGTTTCTTCCTGGGTGACCTTCAAGAAGCGTGGGGCCACCTCAGGATCCTTCCAAGCCCCTTCGGACAAGGATTCGATGTAGGCCCGCACACTGGTCAACGGCGTCCGCAATTCATGGGACACGTTGGACACGAATTCCTTGCGGTCCTGATCGATCTTCTGTTGTTCCGTGACGTCATGCAAGACACAGACCAACCCAGAAATAAAGCCAGATTCCCGTTGAATCAAGGAGAAGTAGGCTTGCAAGATCAGATCATGTTCGTCAGTCGAGAAGTCCAGAACCAAGTCGTCCGGATCTTCCAGCAATTCACGCAACGTATAGTCGTCCCGAATGTCTAGCAGGTCCAAAATCGACTTGCCCACCGCATCGTCCGGCTCATGGTCGAGGAAGCTGCTGGCTGTTTCGTTAATGATCGTCACGTTCCCGCGGCGGTCAGTCGCAATGACACCATCGGTCATGTGCGCCATGACGGAATCTAGCCGCCGGCGCTCGGACTCAGTGGACTCCTGCGCCTCTTCCACCCGCACAGACAGGTTGTTGACGGCACTGGCCAGTTGTCCCAGCTCATCGTTGCCGTAAACGTGGACGTGCCCAGAGTAATCCCCACGGGCGATGCGCAGCGTTTGTTTCTTCATTTCATCGATTGGCCGGGTTATTGCCCGGGAAATAATGATGGCCATGACCAGTCCCAAAATGATGGCCACAAACATCGCGGAGACGTAGATCAGCGTGATCTGGTTGATGTTTTGGTAGACTGAGTCTAGGCTTGAGCGCATGTAAATAACCCCGACCAACTCGCTGTTATTTCCCTGCGTGCGAATCAGCCGCGTGATCGTGGTGTAGTAGCGACTGTTGTTCTGCGAATTATAGGTCGTCCGCACCACGTCTCGGTTATTGTAGATGGCGTTCTTGATATTGTTATCCGTGGTTTTTTGGCCCACGATTCCTTGGTTATCGACCTCGTTGGTTCCCCGAATGGTCCCCTTGTTGTCGATCACCCGAATCTGGGCGTTATTGGTGTTGTTGATCTCAGACAGCGTTGACTTGATCTGCTTATCACTCTTCGTGGTATTGGTCGTCGTCAACTCGTCAGACAAGCGATTCACAATGTAGGTCTGCACGACCTGTTGGGCTTTAAACGTATTTAGGTTTTGCCGCTCCAACTGGCGGACAAAGACGGCGCCAACGATCTCCAGCGTTAAAAGTAGGAGTAGCGCGAAGACCAGCGCGATTTTAAAGTGAATCGACTGGAAAAATTTTATTTTACTATTCACGAAGTCACATACTCCTCAATGCGAGATTTAGCGTTGCCGCTAGCTTAAGCCTGGTCGGAATCTGGGTTGCGCAGGTAGTACCCGACACCCCGCCGCGTCACCAACCACGTTGGATGGCTAGGCGCGTCTTCAATCTTTTCACGCAGGCGCCGAACCGTCACGTCGACCGTCCGGACATCACCGAAGTAGTCATAGCCCCAGACCGTTTGTAACAAGTGTTCCCGGGTCATGACTTGGCCAATGTGTTGGGCCAGGTAGTGCAAGAGCTCAAATTCCCGGTGGGTCAACTCAATGTTGGCGCCCCGTTTGGAGACAGAATAGGCCTCTGGATGAATCGTCAGATCACCGATCTCAATGTCTTGGTTCTCTGGTTCCTCGGGTTGGGCGTGTGCTGCGGTATTTTGCCGCCGCAAGTTGGCCTTGACCCGGGCTACCAGTTCACGGTTCGAGAAGGGTTTCGTGACGTAATCATCGGCCCCTAATTCCAGACCCAAGACCTTGTCTAATTCGGAATCCTTGGCCGTTACCATGATAATTGGCATGTCATGCTTCTTGCGAATCTCCCGGGCAACTTCCAGCCCATCGACTTTAGGCAACATGAGATCCAAGATCACCAGGTCGGGGTTTCCCTCTTCGACCTGCTGAATGGCGGCTTCACCGTCGTAGGCCACATCAACTTCGTAGCCCTCTTTTTCTAAATTAAACTTCATAATATCAGTAATCGGCTTTTCATCATCGACAACGAGAATTTTCTTAGGCATAGTAAAAATTTCCTCCTTAAGGGAAATACAAGCGAATCCGGTAATTGCAGGATTACCGGCAGGCCGGCCATTGGGTGTCAATTTACCACCGTCAATGGGGCCACTCCAGTTAGTGTTTTCAGTTTTATTTCATCGTTTAAAGTCAAGGAATAGTGGGGCCCGTTTTGCTGGCGCCCCGTGGTTCTCAGGGACGTTGCCCGGCCTGATAAGGTTCCAGTGCCGTTTAGAGCAACGCTACCTGAATTATAACACATCATGAAGTTTCTTTCAGTCCTAGTCTATCAAGGATTTAAGGTTGTTTTAACTTGATATTTCCCGGGAAATATTGGTATTTCCTGAACAAAATATTGAAATATGCCTATTATCGTAGGCTGTTTTCATGAAAAATCGGGCCTGGCTCCCAGGCTTTTTGGGATTCTTACATTTTGACGGCAGTTTTTTTGCAATTGCGTAACGTGATTTTAACGATATTTTTTTAAGCCGGTGGTCAAGTCATTGCTGCCCCGGTGAGACGGTGAGCCGTTATTTTGACGAGTGCCGGCTAATTGTTTTGGTTCTGGCGTAGCTGGAGGCAGTTTATTTTCCAAAAATTTTCATTGCATAGCTTTTTCTCACACCGAACTGAGGGAGAATCCGTCAAATCTGTCGGCAAAACCCATCATCGAGCGAAATTTCAAAAAAATTTCGGTTTTTTTGGTTCCACTGTCTCGCAGTGAGGGCTGATTGGCCCTGATTTTGGCTTTTTTTCAAAAAAAGCGAAAAAATTTTTGTCCGGCACAAAAATAATGATAATCCGCGTTAAACCGGGATTTTAGGTTCCAGGTTTTTGATAAAATACCCAGTTTTTTTGAATAAAAATCAACTTTTTTCGCAAAAGGGGTTGCGCACCCCCCGTCCGCATGATATGATAGTTCTCGTTGATATGGAAGACATACAACAACTTAATCACATGGGCAGTTAGCTCAGCTGGCAGAGCAACGGACTCTTAATCCGTGGGTCCAGGGTTCGATCCCCTGACTGCCCATCACTTACTAATCAGCTTTCACGAAGTTAACTTCGTGGTTGCTGATTTTTTTGTATCATTAGGTAATAAATATCCGCTACATTTAATATCTATTCATAACGGGCCGCGACGATTTTGCGCCCAGCTAACTGCTATCTATAGAAGAAACGCTACGGAAACTTTGTCGAGGTGAGTCGTTTTGGAACAGAAACAGCAGAAGAATCGCATGTCTTATCGGGTCGTCGCGTTAATTATTGGACTAGTGTTAAATGCGTTTGGTAACGCCTTGAGCGTCGCCGCCAACGCCGGGAGTGGTATCTGGACCGCGGCGGCCGTCAACATCGCCTACTGGATTCACGGCAACGTGGGGGTCATCCTCCTGATTGTGGGGGTCTGCAGCGCGCTGTTGAATCAGGTGTTGATCCATCAAGTCGATATTCCCCGCTTTGTGGGCGAAGTCGTCTTCATTTCTTGTTTCAGCTACTTTATTGATATTTTTGTGGCGATGTTTACCAAATGGGGAATTCCCACGCTGGGTCTCGGGTGGCGCATGCTCCTCAGCATCTTGGGTGTCACGATCTTTGCCTGTTCGATTTCAATTTATCAACGGGCCAACCTCATCATGCATCCCAACGATGACACGTCCAACATCCTACGTTTCATGTACCTGGGCGGCCGGGCCACGGCCTCGCAGTTCGTGGACTTCATCCCGCCAATCGTGATGATCGCCATCTGCTACTTCTTTACCCGGCAGATTTACTCCGTCAACGTCGGCACGCTGTACTCCATTCTCTTCAATGGGGTCATCATCGCCGCATCGGACAAGCACATTATGCCTCACCTGTACCACAATTTCCGGGTCTCACATTAACCGAATTATAACCGGCATTCTCACGACGAGGATGCCGGTTTTTTTAGTGAAAGTGGTGTCAAAATTAAATTTGTGAGCGGCTGTATCCCTTGGTATGACTGGCGTTTACACTATGAAATTATTTATAAGCAATTTCACTAGCTTTCTGCGTAAAAATCCCGTATTCTAGCAAAATAAGGGAGGCATCATTAGTCATGAATGAAGTTGAATTGACCCGCGACGCACTGATCTTAGAAGCGCTCAACGTGCTCGCGCAGAAATCTCGCATCACCCCCAGCGCGCTACTACTTTTAAATTTTCCGTTTACCGACACCCAAATTACCGGCCTCGACCGATTCCTAAACCAGAGCCTGTTCTACCGTCAGGCATTATCCGCCGCTGACGTCGCCGAACAGCTCCACCAGGTACGGCCAGAAATGTCAGCCAAAGACTACCATTTTCTCGCCCAGGACCTGATCAAGGCCTGGAAAAAAGAAGACCGCTACCACGGCCTGGTTTTTGCGTAGGCCAGATTCCACGTCAAAAACGAGAGTGGGACAAAAGGCGGTTAGCTGGCGAGCATTAAGGCTGATAAGCGAATAATCCCGGGCTTGGATTGTTTGCTTATCAGTTTTAAGCGGAACCAGCTGCCTTTTGGCCCAGGTTTCAACACCAGATATTCGGAGACACAAAGGGCCTGAGACTTTTGTCCTAGACCCGCTTTACATGACCTATATTACTTATGCCAGTACCGCCAGGCGACCTCAATCAGGTCGATTACCGCGAATAACGCGATAAATCCCACGACGGCTTCCACGAAGAAGACGCCATAGTCGACCCAAAACAGTTCGCCCAAGGTGATGAGGTCCACGACCCCTTTCACCAGGAAAACTGGTACTAACAAACACAAGAAAACCCCTAGTAGATCGACCGTTTGCACGATTTGTTCCTTCAATAAGCGTTGAAATTCCATCCCCGCGCCTCCTCTAGATTCAAGCCACTTGCCCCACTTAGCGTTTTCCCCACGCTATCCCCAAAGTTAAGCAACCAAATAGTTTCTATCTGTAAGTATACACTCGTTTAATCTGTAAACACCAGCCTGACTATTTGATTTGTCGAAAAAAAACCGTTCCGCTAAATAGCGAAACGACTTTTTTCTCAGTGACTATTTCCAATAAGCATATTTATATTGGGCATCACTCATCATGGTGTATTTCAGTCCACCCACAGAATCCGAAACCAGGTGGGCCTTAGCCTGTTGATAGAGCGGCACCAGACCGGCTTGCTTCGTCACGTAGGTGTCGGCTTCCTTTAACAGATCCCACCGTTGTTGCGTGGTGTGGTTGGCCGTATCATCGACTTGTTTCATCAGCTTGTTGAAGTGGGCGTCATCCCACTTGGTAAAGTTCACGGAGCTGGTACCGTCGGCCATTTGCAAGAAGTCAGCAGGGTCCCGCCAATCGGTCGTCCACCCGTCGAGGTCGATGTCAAAGTTGCCAGCGGCGCCCTTGGCGATCTGTTGGGCCAGTGGCATGGACTTGATGGTGATCGTCAGCCCTGGCATGTACTTTTGGGCCTGTTGTTGCAGGTACTGTGCAACGTGCTTTTGTTCATCGGTATCCGCCGTCAGGAGCTCCAAATTGGCTTTCTTGATGCCCAGTTCTTGTTTGGCTTGCTTCCACAGTTGCGTGGCCTTCTTGGGATTGTAGCTCAAGAGATTACCGACATCAGCCGTGAAATCCTTACCAGTCGTCGGGTCATCGCCATCACCGGTCGGAATCAGGCTCTTAGCAGCCGCCGACCCATCCTGTAAGACGTTCTTGGTCAGCGCTTGCCGATCAACGACGTAGGAGAAGGCTTGCCGAACCTTGGTGTTGTGCGTCACCGTCTTCTTATCATTGAATTCCAAGAACCGCATCGAACTGTTCAGTGTGGTCTTCAATTCAGGATTATTGGCATTTTGCTTGATGTATTGACCAGACAGGACCGTTTCTTGGACCTTGCCGGACTTGAAGAGGTTGGCGGAGGTCCCAGGATCCTTGACGACTTGCACGTTGACCTTGGCGATCTTCACACCCTTGGCATTCCAGTAATGCTGATTCTTTACGTAAGACCAACTGTCGGTCGAGCCGCTCCAACCTACCAACTTATAAGGTCCCTCAGACATCGTCTTTTCTGCACTGGTCCCGTACTGGTTGCCATACTTTTTAAAGAGGTCCGTCTTCATGGGATAGGCCGCCGTGGCCAAGATATCTGGCAACCATGGTTGGGGTTGTGACAATGTCAGCTGTAAGGTTTGCTTGTCCAGTGCCTTCGCGCCCAACGCGGATGGCGCCTTCTTACCGGCTTGGACCGCGTCATAATTCTTTAAATATTTCAGCTTGTTGGCCACCTGTGACTTGGACTTGGGATTGACCTGCCAGTCAAAGGAGGTCACGAAGTCTTGGGCTGTGACCGCATCCCCGTTGGCCCATTTGGCATTCTTCTTGATCTTAAACGTGTAGACCGTGCCGTTTTTGGTTGGTTTTACGACCTTTTCAGCGACGCCCGCCACGACCTTGCCGTTTTGATCAAGCGTGTAGAGTCCCTCTTCCGTTTGCGCAATCAGGCTTGAACTGTTACTGTCACCCGAAATGGCTGGGTCGGCGGTCGCCGGATTCCCAATCATCGTGACGTTTAACGCCTTATCAGCGTTGCTTTGTGCCTGTGTGGCCCCACAACCGGCCAGTGCGGTGATGGCCATGAATCCCAATCCTAATCCTAAAAGTTTTTTCATATTGATTACTCCTCAATTTTTGTCGGTACCAAGCAAAAAAGTCGCCCATCCTCGTCGACCATCTCTGGTCAACAAGGGCGAACGACTCGCGGTACCACCTTGTTTTATCTCTCAGCGTGCTGATGCACCGTGTGGTAATGGACACGACCCAGGCGGGGCTACCAATTTCACCGCGCCGACTTCCAGATGCGCTTCACCCGTGCGTTTGATCCGGCTCTCATCATTCCGGACTCGCTAAGCAAACGGTAGCGGGTTACTCTTCTGGCAACGTCTTCTTGATTGATATTAAATTTATCATCATTCATTTTGATTGTCAATCCTTTTATAAACATTCATTTTTATGTATATTTTCTGAATAATCGCGTAAAAAAAGAACGAACCCGCGTCGCCGTAGGTTCGTCTCCTTGTATATTTGCGTTGCACGCCTGTAAAATCGCCCGCAAACTTTTTATTTATGCATGTCTTGTTGCCGATGGCCCTGCGTCACGGTGGTCGTTTGCCGACTCACCGTTTTGCCCGCCTGACTAGTCGTTGTTTGCGTCTTGACTGCCACGTGCCCCTTGCCGGTGGTATCCAATTGCACGGCCGTTTGCCCGGAAGCCGGTTGAACGACCGAATCTGTTACAGTGGATTGACTTTGCGGTACCTGACTGAAGAGCAAGCCCCCAGCCACTAGGCCCAGCAAGATACCACTGATTCCCCTTGTTTTTTTTGTCATGTGCTTGTCCCCTGATTTCCCTTTTGTGCGTAATACTTCCTCTTAGTCAATTATACACCCAAAAGGCAAATAACTTACTTATAAATTTCCACATTCCGTTGGTTGCTGGTAATCATCAGCCCATTGACCCCTAAAATCACCAGATTGGCGGCCGCAGCGATCACGAATAGCAGCGTATAAGAACCGTGATCGATGACCAAGCCCCCGAATAAGGGCCCGAATGCCTTGCCCACATTGGCCCAGGCATTGGCCATGCCCTGATACTTACCCTTGACCGCGCGGGGCGTCAGGCTGTTCACAATCGCTGGGATTGCCGGAAAGGCCGTCGCTTCGCCCAGCGTCAAGATGACCATGGCTAACACAAAATGGCCATAATCCTTGGCAAAAATCAGCGTCGCAAACGATAGCGCCACGAAGAAGATACCGGCGTAGACCTGCAGGTACAGATTGCTAAAGAAGTTCGCCAACCAGTTGAGCACCGCCTGGAAGACCACGATCAGACCCGCATTGATGGTCCACAACAGGCTGTACTCACGCATCGGAATCCCCATCCCGGTCATGTACACGGACAAGTTAGAGACCCACTGCTCGTACATCACCCAAATGACGATTAGCGAAATAAAAAAGGTTGCCATGATCCGCCGGTTGGGCCGGGGAATCGTGATCACCTGCGTCGTCTGGGTCACGACCTGCCGTTGCATCACCGCGGGTGCATGGTAACAGGTCACCACGACCGTTAAGAAACACACGAACAGGCTGAACGCAATCACAAACAGCAGCGTCACGCTCACGCTATACACGAAGCCCACCAGCGCCGTCCCCAAGACGACCCCGAGGTTCTGCGCAAAGTAGAGCATGTTAAAGATGTAGCGACCATCGCGACTGTGAATGGTCGTTCCCAGTGAATTGACCATCGTCAGCGTCCACCCCGAGGCCAACCCCAAGAAGATCAGGGAGATCGGGAATGCCGGCCAGTCGTGATTAAAGATCAGACTCCCTAACGTTACCAATGACGTGGTCACGCTCCCCACAATCAGGTAGAAGGGATTGTACCGGTCAAACAGTCGGCCACCAATCACGCTTCCCACCACATTGGCTGAGGAGTACAACAGAAGAATGACCCCGACTGACGTCAACGACGCCCCCAATCGGTTATGCATGTAGATCGTCGTTAAGGGCCAAATGAAACTCATACCAATACTACTGAACAAGGCGCCCAGCAATAACCAGCGGAGTCGAATTTCGCGCATAAGCCGCCTTCTCTCTAAAGTTAAAATTTAATTAGACTAATTCTAACATATTTTTCCGGCCAAACACTATCTCCGGCCGACGAGTTAATTGCTTTTTAGCGACCGCGTCCCGTAAACTAGGCTTGAGAGGAGCCCTGAATCATGACACTTTTGTTCATTAATGGTAGTCCCCGCAAGCACGGCAACACTGCCACCTTAGGCGAACGCTTCTTGCAAGACTATCCCCACAGCACTATTCACCTCACCGACCATCCCCTTCACTTTGTCCAGGACAACCGCGACACCGACCGCCCACAACGCGATTCGACGGATGACTACGAACAGTTGATGACCACCTTTGCGCAGGCAGATGATATCGTCTTGGGCACCCCGGTCTACTGGTACGGAATGACCGGCCAGCTCAAGGTCTTCATGGACCGCTGGTTTGACAGCTACACCAACGGATTTGACTTTGCCAATAAGCGTCTCTATCTTCTGGTCGTCGGTGCCGATGCGCCCCAGACCAAGGCTTTAGGTATCACCCAAGCCGTCCAACACTCCTGCGAATGGCTCAAAATGTCATTTCAAGGGACAGCGACCGTGACGGCTGACGGCCCTGGAGATGTCGCCGCGATGACCGACCTCCCTGGCAGTTACTGGCAACTGGCCGCTAAGCTTCATACCCAACACTAAGCTGTTTCACGTGAAACAAAAAATGCTCGTGGCAACTACCTCATCGGCAATTGTCCACGAGCATTATTTTTTTTATTTAAACCGTATAATCCTCATCCATAATCAACACGGGCTTAATCACTTCACCGCTCGTTGAGGCCTGATCGGCGGCGTTGATGTCGGCGAACTTGAAGGTCTTTTCCAGTTTGTCGAAGGGATAGAGGCCCTTTTGCCAAAGAGAGATCAAGCGTTTCAACTCAGTTTGCGGCACGGCATTGCCCATAACCACACCAGTGATTGTCTTCTGCGCGCCAACCAAATCGTTGAATGGCACCAGTGTCATTTCCTGTTGGGAAACGGCTAATGGGGCAAATACCCCGTTGATTCCCGTCGCGTCCAGGGCTTGTTTCATCACGCTGGTAATCCCAGTCGTGTCGACTGCATAATCCACACCCTTACCACCAGTCAGGTCACGAATCGCTTGGACGGGATCGACTTCGGCCGAATTGACCGTGTCTGTCGCCCCAATTTCCACAGCAGTCGCTAACCGGTTGGGTTTGATATCTACCGAAATAATTTGGGTACAACCCGCTACTTTGGCCGCCATCAGTGAACCTGCGCCCACGGCACCCGTCCCAAAGATGGAAATGCTGGAACCTGGTTCTGGCTTCAAGGTATTAAAGATAGTCCCTGACCCGGTCACAAAACCACAGCCCAGTGGGCCAACCTTCCGCAGGTCAACGTCCTTGCCCACGACCGTCACATTATGGTCCTGAACTAGCGTCGTTGTGCTAAACGATGACTGATTAAAGAAATTGCTGACGTCGCTACCATCTTCTTTGGTAAAGCTGCTTTGTCCATTCGGGCGTTTGCCACCCATATTCAGTGGCCCCCAGTTCACACAAGACGCCGGTTGACCAGCTAGACAATTGTCGCAGGTTCCATCATAGTCATAGGACAAAACCACGTGGTCACCCACCTGAATACCATCGACCGCAGCGCCGACTTTTTCGACAATACCAGCACCTTCATGCCCTAAAACAACCGGCAAAGGCAAATCGCCAGCATCGCCGACTCGGACCGCTTCATCACTATGGCAAATACCACTTGCTACGATATGAACTAAGACTTCTTTGGGACCAGGATTATCGTCAACCAAGATTTGTTTCAGTTCAAACGGGGCGTTGCGCTTCTCTACAACTGCAGCTTCTACTTTCTTTGTCATCAGACGCCACTCCTTTTAATCAGTAGTTTGTGAACAATTTCATAATAGCTGCTACGTCAGGGTCCGTCAAGTGACCGACCAAACACAAAAGTAACGAAAAAACCCATGACACTAACGAAAAGTCAGCATCATGGGCCCTAAATTTTTATTTAAACCGTATAATCCTCATCCATAATCAACACTGGCTTAATCACTTCGCCACTCGTTGAGGCCTGATCGGCGGCGTTGATGTCGGCGAACTTGAAGGTCTTTTCCAGTTTGTCGAAGGGGTAGAGGCCCTTTTGCCAGAAGGAAATCAACTTTTTGATCTCAATCTGTGGCACCGCATTGCCCATCAAGACACCGACCACGGATTTTTGCGTGGCAACCAAGTCATTGAATGGGACGAGGTCCAGTTCCTTTTGTGAAACGGCCAGCGGTGCGAAGACCCCGTTAATGCCCATGGCATCAACAGCTTGCTTCATCACGGCAGTCAGTCCGGTCGTGTCGACCGCGTAGTCCACACCCTTACCACCGGTGATTTCCTTAATTGCGGCAACGGCATCGACTTCCTTGGAGTTGACCGTGTCCGTGGCACCAATTTCTTTGGACATAGCCAAACGTTCTGGCACGATGTCGACAGAAATAATCTTGGCACAGCCTGAGATCTTAGCAGCCATTAACGCTGCCGAGCCGACTGCCCCAGTCCCAAAGATGGCCATCGTTGAATTAGGTTCCGGCTTCAAGGTGTTGAAGACCGTCCCTGACCCCGTGACGAAGCCACAGCCCAGTGGGCCAACCTTCCGCAGGTCAACGTCCTTGCCCACGACCGTCACGTTACTTTCCTGAACCAACGTGGTCGTACTGAAGGAAGCCTGGTTAAACATGCTGCCCAGGCCCTTGCTGGTGTCGGCGGTATCTGTAAAGACGGGCTTGCCGTTCGGCCGCTTGCCACTGCCCATGTTCAAGGGTACCCACTGCTCACAAGAAGCGGGTTGACCAGCCAAACAGTTGTCACACGTGCCATCGTAGGCGTATGACAACACCACGTGGTCCCCGACGGCCACGCCACTCACAGCGGATCCGACCTTTTCCACGATACCGGCGCCTTCATGGCCCAACACGATTGGCAACGGCAGGTCGCCAGCATCACCGACCCGCACGGCTTCGTCACTGTGACAAATTCCGCTCGCAACAATGTGGACCAAAACCTCCTTAGGTCCTGGTTGGTCATCCACCAACACATTTTTCACAACGAAGGGATCGTTTCGTTTTTCTACGACTGCTGCTTGCACTTCTTTTGCCATTTGTTCGCCACTCCTTTTCACTTTTGGTAACGCTTACATCATACCCGTTATTGTGAACAAACGTCAAGAACTATTTTTGACAAATGTGCTTTTACAACCACAAAAAAACCACCGCTCGGGGAAAGCGATGGTCATCGGAGTAGGGGTAACGTCATTATATAAGAATGACGTTAACTATTTTTTCATTATTCCAGGGGAGGAGGAGTACATGAAAAAAGATTGTTAATCTTTGGTAGAAGTAACCGATTGGTTAGCTTCTATGCTTTATATACTAATGGGAAAATATGATGAAATTGTGAACTTTCTGGCACACTCTTATGAATTTTAAATATGTTGACTATTGAATTCGTTATAACCTAAGCGTACCAAGGGTTTTGGGCCACAAGTGATTTTAATCTGCGCATCATTTTGCCACCTATTTTTGCCCACCGAATTGTCTTTATGCAGTTGAAACCGGTTTATTCAAAAATTTATACAAAAACGGGTCTGGGATAAAAGTCTCAGACCCTTTGTGTCTCCGAATATCTGGTGTTGAAACCTGGGCCAAAAGGCAGCTGGTTCCGCTTAAAACTGATAAGCAAACAATCCAAACCCGGGATTATTCGCTTATCAGCCTTAATGCTCGCCAGCTAACCGCCTGTTGTCCCACTCTCGTTTAATCTTATTGTCCCGGGGTGTAGGCCACCGAGGAAAACTTGTTAAACGACTTTACGAAGAGCAGCTTGACCGTTCCCCGAGGACCCGACCGGTTCTTTTCAATAATGACTTCGACTTCGCCGACATCTTGGTCGCCCTCTTCACGTGGGTCGCTGTCGTTGTCACCACCGCCATCCTCGTCGCCTTCGCGTTCGTAGTAGTCATCCCGGTACAGGAAGGAAACGATATCGGCATCTTGTTCGATCGACCCGGATTCCCGAATATCGGACAACACCGGTCGCTTGTCTTGCCGCTGTTCCACGCCCCGTGAGAGCTGAGACAACGCAATGACCGGCACATGCAATTCCTTGGCCAGCTTCTTCAACTGCCGTGAAATATCAGAGACTTCTTGTTGCCGACTTTCGTGGTTGGTTCCCTCAATCAGCTGCAGGTAATCGATCACGATCAGACCCAGGTTGCCCTTTTCCTTGGCCAATCGCCGACATTTGGCCCGAATTTCGGTAATCTTATTGCCGGCCGTATCGTCGATGTAAATGCTGGCCTTGGCCAGACTCCCCATCGCTACGATCAGGTTTTGCCATTCTTCTTCGGACAGTTGCCCGGTCCGCAAGTGATTGGCATCGATAGACCCTTCCGCACAGAGCATCCGGTTGACCAACGACTCGGCACTCATTTCCAGACTAAAAATGGCCACGGTCTTGTCCGTCTTGGTCCCGACATTTTGCGCAATATTCAACGCAAAGGCGGTCTTCCCAACGGCTGGCCGCGCGGCTAAGATCATCAGCTCGTCGTCGTGTAGACCGGTCGTCATTTTATCCAGCTCCGCGTACCCGGTCGACAACCCGGTGATCACGTCGCCTTGTTCCGATAACTTGTTGATTTCTTCAAATGAACTGTTCAAGACATCGCGAATCGGCTTGAAACCGGACTGGTTACGGGTTTCCGCCACACCCATGATGTCACGTTCGGCGTTGTCCAGAAGGTCCGCCACGTCGCCATCTTGCTGGTATCCCTGCGTGGCAATGTTGGTAGCCGTTTGAATCAGCCGCCGTAAAATGGCCTTTTCTTGAACGATTTTGGCGTAGTAGGTGGCATTGGCCGCCGTGGGGACGGAACCCGCCAGTTCAGCAATGTAGGTGACGCCGCCAACGTCATCCAACTCATTTTTCGACGTTAAGCGGTCGGTGATGGTGACCACATCGATGGCCTCATCCCGGTCGTTTAGATCGATCATCGCTTGGAAAATAATCTGGTGTTCCCGGCGGTAAAAGTCCTCTGGGGCCAGGTATTCCAGCGCATCCACCAACGCGTCGGTACTCAAAAAGATCGCCCCTAAGACGGCCTTTTCGGCGCTGAGGCTTTGTGGTGGTGTGTGATCTGTTAGAACGTTATTATCCATGCTTTTTGATTACCTCTTTAAAAAAATCACCGACAGAAACTAGAGTTCCATTTTACCATGGAATGGGGTCACGAGCGAATCTGGTGCCTGGCTTTTTTCACGCAAAAAGGCCGCCCAGAACGGACGACCTTCCCTTAACTTTATTTTTGCTTGGCAACCACGTGGACCCGAATCTTGGCGGTCACGTCGCTGTGCAACTTGACCGGCACGTTGGTAAATCCTAACGTGCGAATTGGTTCAGGGAGTTCAACCTTGCGTTTATCAATCTTTAAATCAAATTGTTTTTGTAAGGCTTGAACGATCTGCTTGCTAGGAATCGACCCGAATAACCGGTCGTCTTCCCCGGCCTTGGCCACGATTTCAACCACAGTCTTGTCAGCCTCCAAATGCTTTTGCAATTCCTTAGCTTCGGCTAGTTCTTCAGCTTCGCGGCGTTGTTCCGCTTTACGTTCAGCGGTCAACTGACTCATGGCGGATTGGTTGGCTTCCTTAGCCAAGCCCCGCTTGATCAGGAAATTTTGGGCGTAACCGTCGGGAACATTCTTGATTTCCCCGCGTTTGCCCTTACCGCGAACGTCTTTCACAAAAATAACTTTCACGTCGTTCACTCCTCACTTATTGCATATCTAATCTTATCCTACGCCACCTCACGCCCAGAAGCAATTAACTATGTGGTCGCTGGTTCCGGCTCCGCGCTGTGGTTTAAGATGTCTAACAGCTCTTGTTTGACCTCAGCAACCGTCTTGTCACTGATCTGGGTCGCCGCGTTGGACAAGTGACCGCCGCCGCCCATGGCTTCCATGGTCAGCTGAACGTTGATCTCACCCAAGGACCGCGCGGAAATGCCCACGCGCCCGTCAGCCCGGCGCGTCACCACGAACGAGGCGTCGACGCCCGACATGTTCAAGAGATCATCGGCCGCCTGCGCTGCCGTGACGGGGTCGTAGGTTTGGTCCTCTTCCCCCGTGATCAAGGCCATGTCTTCATTGACGAACTCAACCATTTCGATCAAATGATTGCGCTGCAGGTAACTGTCGACATTTTCCTTCATATACTGTTGCATCTCAACGGCATCGGCCCCGGCTGACCGCAAGTAACTCGCGGCGTCAAAGGTCCGGGTTCCGGTCCGCAACGAGAAATGCTTGGTGTCCACGAAGATCCCCGTCAACATCGCTGTGGCTTCCAGCTTATTGATTGGTTCGCTTTCTTGGGACTGGTACTCAAACATTTCGGTGATCAGCTCACACGTCGAGCTGGCGTACGGTTCGATGTAGACCAGCAGTGGGTTTTCAGGGAACTCCTCGCCCCGCCGGTGATGGTCGATGATCATGACCCGGTTTTCCAGGCGTTGGTAGAGCTCCGCTGAAATCGAAATGGATGGCTTCGAGTGGTCGACCATCAAGAGCATGCTCTGGTCGGTGGCCTTCTCCAAGGCTTCGGCTGGCGAAATGATGGCCGCGTCCACGTCCGGATAGGCCTTCAAGTTATCCAATAACCGTTGCACATCGGAATGGACGGTCTCCTTGTCGAGCACGATCCAACAGGTCTTGTTGTTCATCTTGGCGATCCGGCGAATCCCCAAGCAAGCGCCCAGCGAATCCATATCCGGTTGCGTATGCCCCTGCACGAAGATCTGATCCGATTCGTTCATCAGTTCCTGCAGTGCTTGGGAAATCATCCGCGCACGAACCCGCGTCCGTTTCTCCATCGGGTTGGTCTTGCCACCGTAGTAGCGAGCTTCTTGGTCGGCCGCCTTGACGACAACTTGGTCCCCACCCCGACCGAGCGCCAGGTCCAGA
Source organism: Levilactobacillus yiduensis (assembly GCF_024718525.1). Lineage (NCBI taxonomy): Bacteria > Bacillati > Bacillota > Bacilli > Lactobacillales > Lactobacillaceae > Levilactobacillus > Levilactobacillus yiduensis. Next base: position 31,416 of record NZ_JAMXAZ010000015.1, on the reverse strand, counting down.
TTACTCTGGGCTTGGTCGGCCAGCTTATTTAGGTTCGCATCGCCATACGCGATCCCCATGCTCAAGGTCAACGGGAAGTTTTGCTTCGACGTGCTCTCCCGAATCGTATCGAGGATCTTGAACTTATCTGCTTCAATGGCCGCCAGTGACTTGGCATAGGCCAGCACGAAGTAGTGGTCATCATCCAGTTGCTTTAGGTACATATCAAACTGCTGGACCCAAGCAGACAGCTCGTTGGTCACGTAATTGCGCAGGTTTGAAATATCCTGGTCGGTCATCGACTGGGTAATTTCATCGTAGTTATCCAAGAAGATCTGACCAATCGCAATCTTTTCGTTGTCGTACTGTTCCTGAATCAACTGGTAATGCGTGATGTCGTACAGATAGACCGCGTGGAAATCGGGCTGAACGTACAGCGTGAAACGATAGTCGCGCCAGCTTACGGTCGTCATGGTCTGCGGCTTCGTCGTCGCAACCAGTTTGGCCAGGTCACTATCAACCTCATTGAGCGGCCGGTTCAACACATCCGTATCCCCGAAGTAGTGCTGCAGGTACGGGTTGACCCACTCAATCTGGTCATTGTCGCCCAGAATCATGACACCCGGCGGCATACGAATCAGCGCCTCCTGCTCGCCCTGCTGAATGCGAAACGACAGGTCGGAAATGTACTGCGTGGTGTCGGCCCCAATCTCGGCCATGGTATTAAAGACCAGTAGCATCGAGATGCCGACCAACACCAAAATGACAAGGCCAAAGATCCAGTTCAACAGAAACGACAGGACAATGCCGAGAATCGCCAGTAACGCCATGAGCAGCGCGATTCCGCGGAGCCGCCGATTCTGTAAGAACTCGGGCACATTGGCTCGTGAAAATATTTTATTCATACTTGCTCCTCATCTGTTTCATCGAAAAAGTTATGGTTACCCAAGCGATTTGCACTGGGTCAGAAAGTTACAAATAATACCTTTATTTTAGCACACTTCAGGGTCAGGACAAAACAACCGTTTCCGGATGAAACCCCGGCATGACGGGGCTGGTTTAGCATAACAGGCGCACCGGAAAATCACCCCTTGACCTTGACGTTACGACAACCTCTATAGTAGATTTTAAGCAAGAAAGGAGGGGGTCCCCATGGCTTACAGCATCCAAGCCCTAGCGAAATTGGCTGGTGTTAGTCCCCGCACACTTCGCTACTATGATCAGATTGGATTATTATCTGCCCAGCGTAATCCAACTAATGGTTACCGGATTTATCCGGCAACCGCCGTGGATCAACTTCAATTGATTCGTTATTTTCAAGCTTTTGGTTTCAGCCTGGTGGAGATCCAATCGCTACTCGCACAGTCCCCGGCACAACAAACGGCAGCGCTAGCGAAACAGCGGGCCACACTAGCCGCCCAGCGCGATCACCTCACTGAATTGCTGACTACCTTAGACCGCACCCTTGCGGCCAGAAACGGAGGTCCTCAAATGACCGATACCGAAAAATTTGCCGCATTTAAACGGGCACAAGTCACCCAAAATGAACAAGCCTTTGGTGATGAGGCGCGTGAACGCTATGGCACGACTGCCTTTACCGACAGTCAACAAAAATTCGCCCACCTCAGTGCTGCCGACTACCAGGCCATGCAGGCAACTGAACATGCGTTGTTCGCCGCATTAAAGGCGGTGGCACACAGTGGCGACCTGGCCAGTGCCACGGCCCAGCGCGTGTACCAACTGCATCGCCAATGGCTATGTTTCACGTGGAACAATTACACAGCTGCGACTCATCGCGGGTTGGCCAATCTGTATGCAGCGGACGAACGTTTTGCCGCCTACTATAACGAACACGTCGGCTTGCCCAACGCTACGAAGACGTTGGTCGCCATTATTTTACGCTATGCGCGGTAGGAAATATAGTAACTACGCTTGATTATTTTTCTGGATTAGTACCCCTAATGTCAGTAGTCCTACCGTCCAAATTAACCGCCCTGCCAAAAATAATGACGGCCAAATCTCTACTACTAGTCCCCCAACCAAACTGTTAGCCCCATCCCCTGCCCACGAAAAATTCTTATTGACATTCGCATAATTCCTGCTAAACTAGCAATCATTAACAATTGATTAGAAAATTAAAAAGTAATGATGAAGACCAGTAGTGTGGTTGGTCCTGGTTAGCGAGCCCGGTTAAGTGCAAGCGGGTCCACCCCGACGACATGAACTCCCTTCTGAACTGTCCGCTGAAATTCAAGTAAGTCCGACCGGTCGCAAACCGTTATCCTTGCAGTGAATCGCGACCTGGCCAACTCACCGGACCTAGCCGATGATACTTGGCCTCTAGGAGTGTCGCTGTTCATGTTCGAGTAAAAATTAAGGTGGTACCGTGCGACAGCGCCCTTACGGAGAAGTTATTTCCGTAGGGGTGCTTTTTTGCGGCCACAACTATTTCTAATCAATTGATACTAGGAGGTTGTTTCACATGAAACATTTTACTGTCCTATTTCCCCTGACGATGCTGCTGGTAATCACGCTGAGTGCCTGTGGCAACGCTGCCGGCCAAACCACTAAGAACCGAACCTTGAACGTCACCTTAGCTGATGAACCCGCTACCGTCGATCCCAACAAAGACACAGATACCAACAGTGCCAGCGTCATTTTCCAAACCATGGAGGGCCTCTACACTTATGACCGCCAGCAGCACATCACGGCCGGTGTTGCCACCAAAATCGTGAAGCCCACCAATCATGGCAAGACCTACACCTTCACGCTGAAGCGCACAGCCAAATGGGCCAACGGGCAACGCGTCACTGCCCAAGACTTTGTGACCTCCCTGCAACGTATGGCTGACCCCAAGACCAAGGCGCAATACGCCAGTGTGCTGTCCGCCTTTAAGAACTACGATGCCATTCAGCGCAGTCGCCTCTCACCCAAGAAGTTGGGCATCACTGCGCTGAGCAAAACCAAGCTCCGCATTCAGCTGACGAAGGCCGTTCCCTACTTCAACGACCTCCTGGCCAGCAAATATTATCCGCTCAATACGGCCGCAGTGAAAAAGTATGGCAGTAAGTACGGCACGAGCGCGACCACTGCGGTTGCCAACGGCCCGTACAAATTGGTGGGCTGGACGGGGAGTAACGCGACCTGGCACTACGTCAAGAACCCCCATTACTGGAACGCCAAACACGTACAAATCAACCGGATCAAGGTCGCCGTGACCAAGGATGCCACGACCGCCGCCAATCTTTTCAAGGCCGGCAAGATCCAGGAAACCACCGTTAGTGGCGAATACGTTCGCGCCAACCGCAACGAGAAAAATTTACACACCCATTTGCTGGGACGGATGGCCCTTTTGACCTTCAATCACCAACGCCGGGCCACTGACTCCCAAGCTCTTCGCCAAGCCGTTTCCGCCGTCATCGACCGCAAACAGCTCACGCAACAGGTGCTCCAAGACGGGTCTAAGCCAGCCCTCAGCGCCATCCCCCGGGGCGATCAAACCAATCCGAAAACCGGCGGAGACATGGCAACCGAAACGGGCAATCTCTTGCCCCACAACGTGACGCAAGCGCAGGCTTCCTGGAAAAAATACCTAGCAGCCACCGGGAAGACCCACGTGACCCTGAACATTTTGACCGACGACAGCGATGATGATAAAAAGATTGGGACCTACCTCCAATCCGTGATGGAAAAGCATTTCAAAGGCCTGACCGTGACCACGACCGCCTTACCCCATGCCCAACACGTTGCGCGCGACTTCTCCGGTGATTTTGACCTCAACCTGATCGGGTGGTCCACTAACTGGCTCGACGCCTCGGACTACCTGGACTTGGCTGCCAAAGATAATTCCGTCAACTTCACGCACTGGAATGATCGGACTTACAACCGGCTTTTGACGACGGCTGAAAACCAGACTGGCCAAGCGCGTTATGCGGGGCTGGTCAAGGCCAATCAATACTTGATGCACGTCATGGGTTATGTCCCGTTATATCAACCCGCTGAAGCAAAATTGATCAGCGGCCAAGTGGGCGGCCTGACGTATTCACTCATCAATGACGCCCAATACCAATATGCCTACTGGAAATAACACTTACCCCTACCCGGAAAGGTGGTGACCCCCGCTTCTCTTGTGTGTCACTGATTTCGCACGTTACACAACCATTTATCAATCAAGGAGGACTCACTTATGACCCAAAAAACCTTTTTCAACTGCACCCTCTTCACGGGGCGTGATGACCAAAATATCGCTGACGCTTGGTTCACCGTGGATACCTCGACCGGTCGGCTAACCGCGCAGGGCACCGGCCATCCGGACACCACCGATGAACAAATTGACCTCCAGGGACAGTTTGTCATGCCCGGCTTCATTAACGTCCACACCCACATCACCAGTAACCCCGACTCCTTCAGCGGCAGCTTTGGGGCGTCGGAATCAGAATCCGCCGTCTTCGGCTACAAGAATCTCCAGCGGTTGTTAAAGTCTGGAGTCACCTACATTCGCCAGTGTGGGGCCACCTATGATGTCGATATCAAGCTCAAACGGCTTCAAGCCGCGGGTATCCTGCCACAAACGCCGCATATCATGGCGTCTGGTCGGGCCTTTTCAATGACTGGCGGACACGGTGACGGTCGGAACTCGGCCTACCTGGTAGATTCACCGGACGAGATGCGCAAGGGTGTTCGCCAGGCCTTTAAAGCTGGCGCCGAATGCATCAAGGTCATGGCCACCGGGGGCGTGATGACCCCCAATGATTTCATGGAGGACCCCCAGTTATCGGTCCCTGAAATGCGGGTAGCGGTTGAAGAGGCCCATCACAAACGGCGCATCGTGGCCGCCCATGCCGAAGGGAACCCGGGAATTCAAAACGCCCTGGACGCGGGGGTCGATTCCATTGAACACGGCTTTTACGTGAACGAAGCCGAGGCTCACCAAATGATTACCCAAAACACTTACCTCACCCCGACTTCGATCGCCGAATGGGTCATCCCCGAAAAGGGCCGCAACGTTTTGCCTGACTGGGAAGTCAAGAAGGCCGCCGACGCCATTGATGACACCTACCACAATCTCAAGCGCGCCTTCAAACTCGGCGTCAAGTTCACCTGCGGCACTGATGCGGGCACGCCGTTCAACGGCTTTGACCGCACGCCTGATGAATTCAGTCTCTTGATCAAAGTGGGCATGACTCCCGCCCAGGCTTACCAGTGCTCCAGCATTAATTCCGCGATCCTGCTGGGAATTGCGGACGACTACGGCACACTCGAAGTAGGCAAAGTTGCCGATTTCCAAGTCCTCAAGGCTGACCCCCTAGCGGATACCGCCAACGTGAAGCAGCCCGACAAGGCAGTCTACCTCGGTGGTCACCGTCAGTTTTAACGACCAGCGATGACAGCGAGGCCCGCTGAAGTTTCGGGTTCCAGTGTCGCTTAAATTTATTTATTTATGACAACGATTTTCCAATTGACTCCCCCACCAGCATTGCTATACTGAGGAAACACAAACCTACGGGGGGAGCTATCCTATGAAAAATCTTGGCCGCCAATTCGCACGCGGACTGGCTTGGCTCGTAACGGTCGCGCTGAGTTTCTGGCTGATCTTTGGGTTGTTGGAATCTGCCATTCAGTGGCTACCGTTGGGGGACGACTGGCACCTTTTACTGTCTTTAAGTCACTTTATCCTTGGCATCGCCGGAGCCATTGAAATCGCCAATTGGGCCTACGCTTGGGACCGCTGACGACCAAAAATTTTAAATTTGCGGCTTGACATTCCTGAATTTGGTGCTAAACTAGCAATCATTAACAATTGATTAGAAAATTAAAATGTGATGATGAAGTCCAGTAGCTGTGATTTTGGTTGTCAGCGAGCCCGGTTAAGTGAGAGCGGGTCAACCAACTCATGGTGAACATCCCTTCGGAGCAGTTAGCTGAAATTTAAGTAAGTGTCAACCGGGAGCATCCGTTATCAATGCAGTGAATCGCAGGAGTCGTCACGGCTTCAATTGATCCTAGCATGGCCGTGACCCCTAGGAAACCTGCCGTTCATAGTTAAGACGACGCGTTTTTACGTGTCGCAAAAATAAGGTGGTACCGTGCTAACTGCACCCTTACAGAGAATCATTTTCTGTAGGGGTGCTTTTTTGTGCCCAGCATTCACTAACGTTCTAATCAATCGTATTCTAGGAGGGTGTTTCACATGAAACATTTTGTTTGGGTAGCGCCAGTCTCGCTATTGTTGTTAGTCACACTCAGCGGCTGCGGCCATTCCGCCGCCGGTCACACGAATAAGAACCGCACGCTAAACGTCACGCTGGCCAGTGAACCCGCCACCGCTGATCCGAATAAAGATACTGATACCAACAGCGCCAGCGTCATTTACCAAACCATGGAGGGCCTCTACACTTACAATCGCGCCAACAAGATCGTGCCTGGCGTGGCAACCAAGGTGGTGAAACCTACTAACGGCGGCAAGACCTACACGTTTACGCTGAAGAAGAATGCCAAGTGGGCGAACGGCCAGGCGGTCACTGCCCAAGATTTTGTGACCGCCCTCCAGCGGATGGCCGACCCCAAGACCAAGGCCCAGTATGCCAGCATCCTGTCCGCCTTTAAGAACTTTGCGGCCGTCCAAAAGGGGTCCCTGCCCGCTTCCAAGCTCGGCGTTAAGGCCCTGAGCAAAACCAAGCTCCAATTTCAACTGAGTCAGGCCGTACCCTACTTTAACGATCTAGTTGCCAGCAAGTATTATCCGCTTAACACGGCGGCCGTTAAAAAATACGGCCAGAAATACGGGACTAGCGCGGCCAAGACCGTTGCCAACGGCCCGTACAAGCTGGTCGGCTGGACCGGGAGTAATTCTACTTGGCACTACGTCAAGAACCCCCACTACTGGAACGCCAAGCAGGTCAAGATCAGCCGGGTCAAGGTCGCCGTGACCAAGGACGTGAACACGGCCGCCAACCTCTTCAAGAGTGACAAGGTCCAAGAGACCACCGTGACGGGCGAATATGTCCGCGCGAACCGTAACAACAAGAACCTACACACGCACCTCACCGGCCGCCTGAACTACCTCTACGTCAATAGTAAGAAGGCCGCGACCAAGTCCCAGAATCTCCGGCAAGCCCTTTCCGCCGTCATTGACCGCCAACAGCTCACCCAACAGGTGCTGCAAGATGGCTCCAAGGCTGCTCTGAGTGCCGTGCCACGCGGCGACCAGGCAAATCCGAAAACGGGCCAAGACATGGCCACAGAGGTTGGCAACTTATTACCCCATAACGTGGCCAAGGCCAAAGCCTACTGGGCGAAATATTTAAAAGAAACTGGTAAAACGTCGGTCACCCTAAACCTTTTAACGGACGATACCGACGATGACAAAAAGGTGGGCACCTATCTACAATCCGTGATGGAAAAGCATTTGAAGGGCCTAACGATCACCACCACGGCGATCCCCCACGCCCAACACGTCGCCCGCGATTTTGCCGGCACCTTCGAACTAAACCTGACTGGCTGGTCATCCAACTGGTTAGACGCGTCCGATTACCTCAACCTCGCAGCCAAGGGCAATTCCGTTAACTTTACCAATTGGCAGGATGCCCACTACAACCGTCTGCTAGCGACCGCCAACCAACAAACGGGCCTGACTCGCTACAACACGCTAATGCAGGCCGACAAATACTTGATGCAGGTTAAGGGCTACTTGCCTTTGTATCAACCTTCAGAGGCCAAATTAATTAGCTCACAGGTTGGCGGCTTACACTACTCCCTCTTGAACGAGGCGCAGTACCAATATGCTTACTGGAAATAACGGCCGCTAACGCCCCATTTCAGCTTCATCTATTTCACAAGTTACCCAAATTTTAGGAGGAATAACTCATGACTAAAACCACATTTTTTAACTGCACCCTCTTTGATGGCACGTCCGATCAGAACCAACCCAACGCTTGGTTCACGGTGGATAACGACGCCGGCAAACTCGTTGACCGGGGCCAAGGAACCCCCGCTGCCGCTGATCACCAGGTCGATTTAGCCGGCCAATACGTCATGCCGGGATTCTTCAACGTGCACACCCACGTCACGCTCAGCCCGGATTCATTTAGCGGCCAATTTGGTCAGTCCGAATCTGAAGTCGCCGTCTTTGCTTATCAAAACTTGCAGACCCTGTTAAAGTCGGGGGTCACCTACGTCCGCCAATGCGGGACCACTTACGACGCCGACGTGAAACTCAAGCGCCTGCAACGACAAGGCTTGTTGCCACACACCCCGCACATGCTGACCTCTGGCCGGGCCTTCTCCATGACTGGTGGCCACGGCGATTCACCCCACGCCGCCTACCTGGTCGACTCTCCCGACGAAATGCGTAAGAGCGTACGCCAGGCGTTTAAAGCGGGGGCCGAGTCCGTCAAGGTCATGGCGACTGGCGGGGTCATGACGCCCAACGATTTCATGGAAGACCCGCAACTCTCCGTAGCCGAAATGCAAGCGGCTGTGGAAGAGGCCCATCACAAACGCCGCTTAGTCGCCGCCCATGCCGAGGGCAATCCCGGGATTCAAAATGCTTTGGATGCCGGCGTAGATTCCATCGAGCACGGCTTTTACGTCACCGCCGATGAGGCCAAGCAAATGGTCAAGCAAGGAACCTACCTCACCCCGACGCTGATTGCCGAATGGACGATCCCGACCTTTGGCAAGGGCGTTCTCCCGGATTGGGAAGTGAAGAAATGTGCCGACGCCTTGAACGATACCTATGAGAATTTGAGCCGCGCCTTTCAGCTCGGTGTGAAATTTACTTGTGGGACCGACGCCGGCACTCCCTTTAATGGCTTTGACCTAACGCCAGACGAATTTGGCCTGTTAACGCGTGTGGGTATGACGCCCGCCCAAGCCTACCAATGTTCAAGTCTGAACTCGGCAGCCTTGTTGGGCGTTGACCAGGAATACGGCACGCTAGAAGTGGGCAAGTTTGCTGATTTCCAAGTCCTCAAAGCTGATCCCCTAGCGGACACAGCTAACGTTAAGCAGGCCGATAAGCAAGTCTACTTAGGCGGCCACCGGGAATTCTAGGTCACAAAAAATCATGTCACAACGTGGGCGGTGAATCCGCGCGTTGGGGCATGATTTTTTGGTTCTATCCAAATAAAAAGACCAGCCACATCTCTGCAGTTGGTCTCTTAATTTGAAGGATTAACCTTCTTCACTGACGAAAGGCATTAAGCCCATAATCCGTGAACGCTTGATAGCGATAGTTAACTTACGTTGGTTCTTGGCACTAGTACCAGTTACCCGGCGAGGTAAGATCTTACCCCGTTCAGAGATAAACCGACGTAATAAGTCAGTATCTTTGTAATCAATGTATTCGATGTGGTTGGCTGCAATAAAGTCAACCTTACGACGGCGACGGCCGCCACGACGTTGTCCTGCCATAGGAAATTCCCTCCTCGTATTTAGAAATTAGAACGGTAAATCATCATCGGAAATGTCAATTGAATCGCCGGAGTTCGCAAACGGATCGGCTGAGTTATTATTCCCAGCATTCCCCTGATTGTTGTTTCCAGGATTAGGCGTCGCATTTTGAGCGGGACCAGACTGTGCTGGGTTACCACTCGTGTACGGGTTGGCATTTTGATTCTGATTTTGCTGAGGAGCATTATTATTCATGGAACCGCCATTGTAGTTACCACCGGCGTTGTTGTTCGCGTTACGTGAACGCGGTTCAAGGAACGAAAAGTCCTCGACAACAACTTCGGTAACGTAAACCCGTTGGCCTTGTTGATTTTCGTAATTCCGGGTCTGGATGCGTCCTTCAATTCCGACAAGGGAACCCTTGTGGAAGAAGTTGGCAAAGTTTTCCGCAGACTTGCGCCAGATGACACAACTTACGAAATCAGCTTCCCGTTCACCAGATTTATTGGTGAACCGCCGATCAACGGCCAGCGTGAAGGTGGCAACAGCAGCACCGCCTTGGGTGTAGCGTAAGTCAACATCCCGTGTCAGTCGGCCAGTAAGTACTACTCGGTTGATCATTGCTGAATAACTCCTCTCAAAAGTTAAAGTTTAAATTAGTCTTCGCGCTTAACGATCATGTGACGTAAGATGCTGTCATTGATCTTGGATAAACGGTCGAATTCGTTTAAGGCTTCGTCATTAGTTGCGTTTAACGTGATAACGTGGTAGATACCTTCGTTAAAGCCACCAATTTCGTATGCGAACCGACGCTTTGACCAGTCTTTCGAGTTGATCAATTCTGCACCGTTGTCCTTCAGTAAGTTGTCGAAGCGTTCAACCAAAGCGGTCTTAGCGGCATCGTCAAGGTCTGGACGAATGATGTAGGTGATTTCGTATTTAGTAGTTTCCATGAATGTTACACCTCCTTATGGACTTCAGGCCCCCGCTGCAATGCGGAAGCAAGGAGAGACACTAGCGTAAGCCAGATACTCACAAGCTAGTAGTATAGCATAGATTTAATGCTGAAGCAAATCGGGGCCGACCGATGGGTGCTTACTTACGTTACGTAGGTCAACTCCGTAAAAAGTCCACGAATATTTTTTAAATTGGCCAATTTTTTTAAATTATTCAGGCTGATCCGCTAAATTAAAGAAAGCTGCGCGTTCCGACTGCGTCATTTTCAGGGCCAAGGTCAACAGGAGATAACAATCTGGCAAGAGATACGTCGTCTGCTGTTGCTTATCCCAGGCGATAGCCTCACGCAACGACTGGATCGCCGCTTGGGGACGGTTCAGGTTCAGGAGTGTTTGGGCGTATTGGTAAAAGACCAACGTTAGATTTTCCGGGGCATCACGCACGCGACCCTGGCGGATGGCGGTCACGGCCCGCTCAAATCCTGACAGATCCGGATCAGCCGACGTGAGGCCGCTAACGCTATTTTCCGCCGCCAGCAACAAGAGATCCAATGAGCGGTAAACACGCGGGTACTGCGGCGTCATGAACATCAGCCCCGCCCGCAAATGTAGTTGGGCCGCCTCCACATCCCCAATCGCCGCCAAGGAGCGCCCGTAATAATACAAGACGGCTTGGCGATCCGTGTCGGTGGTCAGCTGATGGAGTACGTCCCCAGCGGCCACATTAGCCACCAGTTGCTCATACGCCTGCTTTTGCCACCAGGATTGCAGCTGACGGTTAAACGTCGGGAGACGACGAATAGGGTAGTCCTGTGGCAACGGCTGATTACGTTCGACTCGCAGTTGCTGATACAACTGTGTCAGTTGCGCCACGCTGGGCGACTGTTGCCCCTGCTCGATTGCTGCTAACACATTTAATGGACACAGACGCGTCGCCAAAGCAGCCAATGCTACCCCCTGCTGTTGACGGCACTGATGCAAATAACTACCGACAGATTCTCCCGTCATCGTCCTTCCCCCTTGTGAAATAGTTGTTACTGCTACGATACCAAAACGTTAGAATAAAGTAAACATATTAAACCATATACAATTATTTAAATATCTTATATAAGTTTGATTATATTAAGTTTCGTTAGATATTTGTTTCTCCGATTAGCATTTTGTTGAAACAGCTAAACTTGCAAAGCAGTTAGTTACTGTATAAGTTTCATTATCATTTATCGTTTACGTCAAAAAAAGGGCACCCACCACACCGGCAGGTACCCTTCGTCTCATTCATTATTCACTTAAGCCTCTGGCGCATCAGAATCCGGCGTCGTGGTGGCGTTGTCCGTTGCGGGAGCTGGCGTCGCTTCTGTCGCAGCACTGCTATCCGTATTGGCATCGTCCTCTGGCGTGTCTTCTTCCTTGTCGACCTTGGCCATGGTGGCGACCGTGGTGTCGTCCGCCAAGCGGATCAGGTGCACCCCTAAGGTGGCCCGGCCCGTTTCGGAAACGTCACTGCCGCTAAAGCGGATCATGACACCCTTATCGGTGACCAACATCAGATCTTCGTCACCGTCTAGCGTCGTCAGGCCAGCTAATGGGCCATTCTTGGCCGTCACGTTGACGGTCTTGATCCCTTTACCGCCCCGACCCTTAATTGGGTACTCGCTGGCGGCCGTTTGCTTCCCATAACCCTTTTCGGAAATGACAAACACGCGGCTATCTGGCTTCAAGACGCTGGCACCAATCACGTAATCGTTGTCGCGCAGGCGAATCCCCCGGACACCGGTTGCGGAACGTCCCATTGAACGCACGTCTTGGGCCGCAAAGCTCACGGCGTAGCCCAAATGGGTCCCGATGATCATGTTGGCCTCGGCATTGATGATGTCGACGTCGATCAGTTCGTCATCTTCCTTCAGGTTGATGGCCTTCAGACCATTACTCCGGATGTTGGCAAACTCGTCGACCGGCGTGCGTTTGACCGTTCCTTGCACCGTCGTGAAGAACAGGTCACGCTTACCGTTTTCACCAGGGTTGGCCACGTTGATCACGGCTTGCACGTGCTCGTTATTGTTGATACCGAGCAGGTTGATCACCGGAATCCCCTTGGCAGTCCGACCGTATTCAGGGATCTCATACCCCTTCATGCGGTAGACCTTCCCCGTGTTGGTGAAGAACAGCAGCATATCGTGCGTGGAGGTCGCCACGAGGTGTTCGATGAAGTCATCATCGTGCACGCCCATGCCTTGGACCCCTTTACCGCCACGATTCTGTGCCTTGAATTCAGACGTTGGCAGGCGCTTGATGTAGCCGTTATGCGTCAATGAGACCACAACGTCTTCTTCAGCAATCAAGTCTTCGTCTTCCAAGCTGAGGACTTCACCGACCATCAATTCGGTCCGGCGGGCATCCCCAAACTTGTTTTGAATATCAAGTAATTCTTGGTAAATGATGTCTTGTTGGCGTTCCTTGGAGGCCAAGATTTCCTTGTAGTCCTTGATGTTCGCCATGACATCGTTGTATTCCTTTTCGACCTTCTCACGTTCCAGACCGGTCAACCGAACCAACCGCATGTCCAAAATGGCTTGCGATTGCTTGTCTGACAGGCTGTAGCGGGTCATCAATTCATTCTTCGCGACTTCCGCCGTTTGTGATTGGCGAATGATCGTGATAATGGCATCGATGTGGTCTAAGGCGATCCGCAACCCTTCCAGGATGTGGGCCCGCGCTTCGGCCTTGCGTAATTCAAAGGCAGTCCGCCGCTTGATGACCTGCAACTGGAATTCCAGGTAGTACTGCAAGATAGCCTTGAGCCCCAGCACTTTAGGCGCCCCGTTAACGATAGCCAGCATGTTGATCCCAAATGAGGTCTGCATCAACGTCATCTTGTACAGGTTGTTCAAAATGACCTCGGCACTGGCATCTCGGCGGACGTCAATGACGATCCGCATCCCGGTCCGGTCGGTTTCATCGTTGACATCGGTGATGCCTTCGATCCGCTTGTCCCGGGCCAGTTCGGCGATCCGTTCGATCAGCTTAGCCTTGTTGACCATGTACGGAATTTCCGTGGCCACGATCCGTTGCTTACCGTTCTTTTCTTCTTCGATATCGACCTTGGCACGCAAGGTGATGGTGCCCTTCCCGGTCTCGTAAGCCCGGCGAATGGCTGCCTTCCCCATAACGATCCCACCGGTTGGGAAGTCGGGACCTGGTAAGGCCTCCATCAATTCAGCCAGACTGGCATCGGGGTTCTTCATCAAGATGTGTAGCGCACTAATGACTTCCGTCAAGTTGTGCGGCGGAATGTTGGTCGCCATCCCCACGGCGATCCCGGAAGCCCCATTGACTAACAGGTTGGGGAATCGTGATGGTAAGACGACGGGTTCGCGTTCGGACCCATCATAGTTATCTTGAAAATCGATCGTATCCTTGTTGATGTCCCGCAGCATTTCCATGGCGATCTTGCTCAACCGCGCTTCGGTATACCGCATGGCGGCGGCCCCGTCACCATCGACGGACCCAAAGTTCCCGTGACCGTCGACTAACATGTAGCGGTACGAGAAGTCTTGTGCCATCCGCACCATGGATTCGTACACGGCGGAGTCCCCATGGGGATGGTACTTCCCAAGGACATCCCCGACCATCCGGGCTGATTTCCGGAATGGCTTGTCGGGCGTGATCCCCAGTTCATGCATATCGTATAAAATCCGGCGGTGGACTGGCTTCAAGCCATCCCGCACGTCCGGTAACGCCCGTTGAACAATCACACTCATTGCGTAATCCAAGAAGGATGAGCGCATCGTTTGTGACAGGTCAACGTCGGTAATCCGACCTAAATAGTTTTGATCATCAGCCAAATTTTTACCCTCCGTTCTTCCCTAACACTCACTAAACATCCAACTCGGCAAAGGTGGCATTGTCCTCGATGAACTCACGGCGGGGCGCAACCTTATCGCCCATCAACATGCTGAACACTTGGTCCGCATTGATGGCGTCATCCGCATCGACCCGCAATAAACGGCGGTTCTCCGGATTCATGGTGGTATCCCACAGCTGTTCGGCGTCCATTTCCCCTAACCCTTTGTACCGTTGGATCTGTGGCTTAGGTGCTGGTGGCAACTGGCCGAGTAAGTCTTTCAATTCGTCGTCGGTGTCCAAATACCGTTGCATCTTCCCTTGACGCACCCGATACAGGGGTGGGCAAGCGATGTAAACGTAGCCGGCATCGAGCAACGGCCGCATATAACGGTAGACCAGCGTCAGCAGCAGCGTCCGAATGTGGGCGCCGTCGACATCGGCATCAGTCATGATGATTAACTTATGATAGTTGGCCTTTGACACGTCAAAATCATTGCCAAAGCCCGTGCCCATGGCGGTAAATAGCGAACGAATTTCTTCGTTAGCCAAGATCCGGTCCATGGAGGCCTTCTCGACGTTCAAGATCTTCCCCCGAATTGGCAGGATGGCTTGCGTCAAGCGAGAACGGCCTTGCTTAGCCGACCCACCGGCGGAGTCCCCTTCGACGATGAACAGTTCGGAGATTTCTGGATCCTTGGACGTGTTATCGGCCAATTTACCAGGCAGGTTAGAGATTTCCAACCCACTCTTCTTCCGAGTCACTTCTCGCGCACGCTTGGCAGCGACCCGTGCCTTGGAGGCCAGATTCCCTTTGTCGACGATCTTCTTGGCCACGTCGGGATGCTCCATCAAGAAGCGCATGAAGTGATCGGCAAACGTGTGGTCCACGGCCGTCCGCGCATCCGAGTTCCCTAACTTGGTCTTGGTCTGACCTTCGAATTGGGGATCCGGGTGCTTGACGGAAACGACGGCCGTTAACCCTTCGCGGACATCATCCCCGGTCAGGTTAGCTTCGTTATCCTTCATCAGCTTGTTTTGGCGCGCGTAGTCATTGACGACCCGCGTCAACGCCCGTTTGAACCCTTCTTCGTGGGTCCCACCTTCGTAGGTGTGGATGTTGTTGGTAAACGTCAACAGGTTGTTGTGGTAATCGTCAGTGTATTGTAAGGCCACTTCAACCGTGATCCCGTTTTCTTGCCCTTCCACGTAAATTGGGGGCTCGAACAGGGTCTCTTTGTTTTCGTTTAAATAATCAACGTAGTGGCGAATCCCGCCTTCGTAGAGGAAATCGTCTTCCGTTGGTGTCTCAGGACGTTCATCACGGATCGTGATCCGCAAGCCCTTGTTCAAGAAGGCCAGTTCCCGGATACGGGTGGTCAACGTCTTGATATCAAACGTCGTCGTGTCCCGGAAGATGTCTGGATCTGGCAAGAAGTGCACGATGGTGCCGTGTTGATCTTCGGGCAAGCCCTCTTCAACCACCCGCATTGGGGTGACCACGTGGCCACGGTTAAAGGTGATGCCGTACTTCTTACCACCCCGGATGACTTGGGCGTCCAGTTCGGTCGACAGCGCGTTGACCACGGACGCACCAACCCCGTGCAGCCCACCAGAGACTTTGTACCCGCCACCGCCGAATTTACCCCCGGCGTGCAGGATGGTGAAGACCGTTTCCAAAGCGGGTTTCCCCGTCTTCTTTTGGATGTCGATGGGAATCCCCCGCCCGTTATCCGTAACGGTCACACTATTATCTTTATTCACGGTCACGTGGATCTCGTCGGCAAAGCCCGCCAAGGCTTCATCGATCCCGTTGTCCACAATTTCCCAGACCAAGTGGTGCAGACCTTGGGCGCTAGTCGAGCCAATGTACATCCCGGGCCGTTTCCGGACCGCTTCCAAGCCCTCTAAGACTTGAATCTGGCTGGCATCGTATTCCCGTGCCTGTTCTGCTTTGGTTTCGTGTTCGTAATCAGCCACTGCCTAATCCTCCTTTGTTGCTGCGTCGTTTGACGACGCGTCGGCCACCACGGACCCCGCGGCCACGTGAAAAATGGTCGGATCCTTGATCAGCTGACGGGTGATCCCGCTCAAACTGGTGGTGGTAATAAACGTTTGGACTTTATCCTGAATTGCCGTCAGCAGATGAGTCTGCCGGGCATCGTCGAGTTCAGAGAGCACGTCGTCGAGCAATAAGACGGGGTACTCACCGGTCTCTTCTTTCATCAAATCAATCTCGGCCAACTTCACGCTGAGCGCCGTGGTCCGCTGTTGACCCTGTGACCCGAACGTCTGCACGTTCTTGTCGTTGACCTGAAAATGCAGATCATCGCGGTGCGGACCCACCAAGGTCGTCCCCTGGTAAAGCTCCTTATCGCGTTGCTTGTCGTACAGTGCCGTGAGCGCCGCACAAATGGTCTTGGCATCCGTCAACTGGTCGTTTGGGACCTGCGTGGCGTAATGAAACGTCAACGTCTCGCGTTGCTGCGAGATCTCGGCGTGAATCGCCTGGGCCCAATGCTCCAATTTTTTAAGCATCGTCAACCGTTGGGCAATGATCTCCGCCCCGAACGCCGCCAACTGATCGGACAACACAGACAAAAAAAGGAGGTCCTTTTTTTGTTTGTGCTGGAGATCCTTCAAGTAGCGGTTCCGTTGCTTCAATAGCGTGCGGTACTGGCTCAGATTGTAGAGGTAGCGCGGATTCATCTGCCCGAACTCCATGTCCATGAATCGCCGGCGCACGGATGGCGCGCCTTTGACGATGGCCAGATCTTCCGGCGCAAACAAAATCACGTTGAGCTGCCCCACGTACTGCGACAGACGCGCTTGTTCCAGGTGATTGACCTTGGCGCGTTTGCCCTGACGCGAAAATGTCAGCTCTAACGGCACGGTCCCGGCCGCCTTGACCACCTTGCCGCTGACCTTGGCCGTCTTGGCCTGCCAGTTGACGAGATCGTGGTCGTTGGCCGTCCGGTGACTGCGCGTTAATGCCAACACGTAAATGGCCTCTAATAGATTGGTCTTACCCTGTGCATTTTCGCCCAACAACACGTTGATACCGCGGCCTAGCTGCAGATCAGCGGATGGGTAGTTGCGAAAATGCTGCAACTGCAACTCCTGCAAATACATTATTCACCCTGCTTTGAGCGTATAAAAAATAATCCTGCCTCAGGTACGGCGACCGTATCACCTGGATACAGCTTGCGGCCCCGCCGATTATCCGGCTCGTCATTGACATTTACGGTGTTTTCCCGTAAATACCATTTGGCTTGACCGCCCGTACTGATCACGGATTCTTCTTTGAGTAACTGGCCTAAAGTGATGTAGGGCGTCTCAATGAAAACTTCTTTTTTCACAATTTCACCCCTTATTTTTCTTCTCTTATATTATACCGCTTTTTGTAGCAAAGGTACAGTTGAACTACCTTATTTTTCGCCTCTCAGCCGATTTATGCCGTTTTTGATATTTTTGCCAAAAAACCAGTATCTTTGCTCAGAATCAAAAATAACCCGGTTATGGCGGAAATCGCCAAATTTTAGCCGGATTTTTCATAAAAATTGTTATGTTAACCGTTTACGGGGTCGGTTCACGCGTTTTTCCCCGCTAAAAGGGCCTGATGCACCCCCGAATAGCGCCCCACGCCCCGTGGTGGTTGCCGCTTCCTTGCTGTGGGGACAAAAAAACGCCGCCCGCCAACGCAGAACGACGCTTGTGAATTTGCTTGTGAAATGGCTTGTGAAATTTTCTAGAACGTCCGCACCGGCGTGATCAGTTGAATGAAATTGCTGGTATCTTCGGTGGGCACCAGGGTAAATGGCCGCAACGCTGAGGTGAAGGCCACCCGAATCGTGCTTTGACCAAAGGAGTGGAGCGCGTCCTTCATGTAATCGGGGTTAAACGAGATTTCAAGGTCGTCGCCATCCAATTCCTTGGGGGCCAACTCTTCTTCAACGTTCCCGACATCCGGGGAGTTACTGAAGATGGTGACCTGGTTATCGGCCGGCGTTAAGGTCAACTTGACCACGTTGTTCCGCGATTCATGCGACAACAGTGAGGCCCGTTCGACCGCCGCCAACAGTTCTGGCGCTTCGAATTCCACCGTCGTTGAGGCTTCCTTTGGGATCAACCGCGACGTATCGGGGTAGTTGCCCTCCAGCAGCCGGGAGTAAAACGAGGTGTCACCTAATAGGAACAACACTTGGTTTTCGGAGAATTGCATCTTCACGTCGGCATCGTCATCCCCGATCATCCGGGACAATTCCGTCAGACTCTTCCCAGGAATGATGACGTCAAACGTTGCGTCACTAGGCGTAGGCAATTCAATTTGCCGTTGACTCAACCGGTGACTGTCCGTGGCGACCGCCAAAAATTGGTTGTCGGACAAGACGAAGTGGACCCCCGTCAAGATGGGCCGACTCTCTTGGTTGGACACCGCGATAACCGTTTGGCCGATCAATTCCTTGAAGACCGCGCCGGATAAGACCACGGAATCAGCCGCATCGATCTCGGGCAGATGCGGATAGTTGTTGGCATCTTGACCGTTGATGTTAAAGGCCGCGGCCCCAGAGGTGATCTCCGTTTGGAAGCCATCCTTCACGGTGACCGTCATTTCCTTTTCAGGCAACCGCTTGACGATTTCACTGAAGAAACGGGCAGTCAAAACGATCGAACCGGGTTCATCAATGGACAATCCCAGGTCGGGATCATCGGCCCGAATCAAGGTTTCAATAGAAATATCGGCGTTAGATCCGGTTAAGAGTAACCCAGCGTCACTAGCGACGATTTTGAGTCCCGTCAAAATGGGAATCGTAGTCTTTGAAGAGATGGCCCGGGAGACGTTGTTCAGTTCTTTGACGAACGCAGCCCGGTTGATGGTGAATTTCATAAACTGACACTCCTTTTCGTGGTGCGTGTTGTTTAACTTAATTAAAAGAAAAAAATAGTAGCCGTAGTAGAGCGGTGTATTCTGTGGATAACTTTGAGAAACAGGCTGTCGCACTAGTCTTTCCACCTGTGGATAACTTGTGGACAACTTTAGCTGTTTTCAATTTTTATCCACACGCGCTGTGGTCACCTGTTTCTATCATACCGCAAGTGGTCACAAAAAGACCGTCGCGAGTCTGCCGATTGGTGACCAGCGACGATCCGTCCTAGCGCCGCAATTCATCTTTTAAGCTATCAATGTCCTTTTGGAGCTGGGCATCGGTCTTTAAGAATTCCGTGATCTTGTCATAGGCGTGAATCACGGTCGTGTGATCCTTGCCGCCGAATTCGTTACCGATGCGGGGCAGTGACGCTTCTGTGAGTTCACGGGACAGGTACATGGCGATCTGCCGGGGCATGACGATGGCTTTTTTGCGCTTCTTGCCCTTGAGATCCTTTAAGGAAACGTTGAAATAATTGGCCACACGGTCCTGAATCACGGGAATCGTGATGGCATCGCTGGCGTTGGCCAAATTCAGACTCTTCAGGGCTTCGGCCGCCAAGTCGGTGGTGATCGGCTGGTGCATCAGCTGAGAATAAGCCTGAACGCGGGCCAAGGCCCCTTCTAGTTCGCGGACGTTGGAGTCAATCTGCCCGGCGATGTAGCTGAGTGTGTCATCGGGGATGTCGATCTGATCGGCATCGGCCTTGTTGCGCAAGATGGCAATCCGCGTTTCCAGGTCCGGGGGCGTAATGTCTACGGACAAGCCCCAGGCAAACCGTGAGACTAAGCGGTCTTGTAGCTTGGGAATTTCATTGGGTAACCGGTCGGACGTCAGCACGATTTGCTTGCCGTCGTCGTAGAGGGCATTAAATGTATGGAAGAACTCTTCTTGGGTTCCTTCCTTATTAGCGAAGAACTGAATATCATCAACTAGCAGTAAGTCAACGTTGCGGTACTCCTGACGAAACTGCTCCTGCGTCCGCGTTTGAATCGCATTGATAAAGTCGTTGGTGAAGGCCTCGCTGGTGACGTATTTGACCTTGGTGTCCGGGCGATCTTCCAGCATTTTGTTGCCGATCGCGTGCATCAAGTGGGTCTTGCCCAACCCGACGCCACCATAAAAGAACAGCGGATTATACATCACGCCGGGTTCTTCAGAGACGACCAAGGCCGCTGCATGGGCCATTTGGTTGCCTTTACCGATGACGAACGTGTCAAACGTATAGCGAGAATTGAGCGCCGTTTCCTTCATAAAGGTCGGCGTCGGTTCAGTCGTCACCGTTTCTCCAGGGGTGGCCGTCTTGGCCTTGAGCGTCGCTTGTTGCTGGCGTTCCCCCTCTAAGATGAGGACGGGCTGAATATCTTCGTGAGCGGCTTGGTATGCGTATTCTACCAATTGCTGGTCCAGATGTTGATGGGTCCAGTAATCACGATGCAGGGGTGATGGGAGTTCCAACGTTAATTTGTTGCCGTTCAAGGCAATCGGCTTGGCGGTTTCGATCCAAGTCGCATAGGCCGTCTTCGAGTTGTTTTCTTCAAACAACGCTTTGATATCAGTCCACAAAGTTAACATATCTGGCACTGAGGTATCCCCCTATTTTAGTTTAAAAAGCTCATTGAACTTTTGGACGTAGCTCGCCCAAAAGAAAACGTAAGTCCAGTGTAGCATGAAGAAAAAAAGTTTTCCACAGGGTATTTGGGTCTGTGCATAATTGTTTCACAGGAAGTTAATTGAGTTATCCACAGGGGTGTGAGAAACTGTGGATAATCTTTGACCGGAACAGTTATACACAGCCCGATGTGGATTGCAAATGCGACAACACCAAGTGTTTCACAAGTTATCCACAGAAATCACAATTCCTAATTTCAAAAAGCGCACAGGCTGTGGAACGGTGGATAACTCGGTTGGCAACTCCCGAATAACTTTTTCTGAAATATCGACTTATCCACAAGCAAAGTGCATGAAACAAATTTTTGTCCCCACAATTTTTTTCGTGAAATCCCAAGTTAAGGTTTCATTCTTTGAGATTTTATGCTAATATGTTCAGGAAATGCATTTAGTATTTGTCTGGACTTTTCCAGATAAAAAATAAATAGTCATCGTTAAGAGAGGAGAACTTACCCATGAAACGTACTTTCCAACCAAAGAAACGTCACCGTTCACGTGTCCACGGCTTCCGCAAGCGCATGAGCACTAGCAATGGCCGTCAAGTATTAGCACGTCGCCGTCAAAAGGGACGTAAAGTATTGTCTGCATAGGCCGCTGATGGTTCAGTGGTCTTTTTATTTTATCTGCGGGGAGACTGGATCACCAATCCCGCGCGGACTGTAAATCGAGAATTTTGGAGATGCACATGCGAAAATCTTACCGCATTAAGAAAGAAGCGGAATTTCAGCAGGTCTTTGAAACCAGGAATTCAGTCGCAAACCGGCAATTCGTGGTCTACTCAATGGAGAAGCCTAACCAGAAACACTTTCGGGTCGGCATTTCCGTCGGTAAAAAGATTGGTAACGCCGTTCACCGTAACTGGGTGAAGCGCCGGATTCGCCAGAGTCTTCTCGAGTTGAAGCCCCATTTGAAACAAGATGTGGACTTTCTCGTGATCGCTCGGCCCCGCGCAGATGGCATTAGCATGACCGACGCGAAAAGCAGTATGGTCCACGTGTTGAAGTTAGCTAAGTTGCTGGATTCCAATTATAGCGAGGAATAAACGTGAAAAACGTGAAAAAGTACAAACGTACCCTACTGATGCTGGGCATTGTGAGTCTGGTGTTTATCCTCTCCGCTTGTAGCAACAAACCAATCACCAATCAAAGTACCGGGATTTGGGACGGCCTGATCGTCTTAAACTTCTCGCGGGCGATTATCTGGTTGGCTAACTTGTTCGGCGGCAGTTATGGTGTCGGAATCATCGTGTTCACCATTATTATTCGGGTGATCTTGATGCCACTGATGATCTTCCAAACGCGCAGCATGCGGAAGACCCAAGAGGTTCAACCCCAACTCAAGGCTCTGCAAAAGAAATATTCGTCTAAAGACCGCGAAACGATGGCCAAGCTGCAATCCGAGCAGCAAAAGCTGTATTCGGAAGCCGGCATCAATCCCTTAATGGGATGCTTGCCAGCGTTGGTCCAACTGCCAATCATCTGGGCTTTGTACCAGGCCATTTGGCGGACGGCCGTTCTGCGGTCCGGGACTTTCTTGTGGTTACAATTGGGCCACAAGGACCCGTACTTCATCTTGCCGATCCTAGCCGCCCTGGCCACGTTCGCAAGTTCGTGGTTAACGACTAAGTCAGCGCCGGAAACCAATTCCATGAACACGATGATGGTCATTGGGATGCCAGTGGTGGTCTTCTTTACCGCCCTAAACGTCCCATCATCACTGTCGTTGTACTGGACGATTTCCTACATTTTCCAAGTGGGTCAAACCCTGCTCATCCAAAATCCGTGGAAGATTCAAGCGGAACGTGATGAGAAGCAACGGGAAAAATCCAAGCATGACCGCGCCGTGAAGAAAGCTATTCGGCGGGCCAAGCAAAGCAAACGCAAGTAATTACTTAAAAAATGCATTTCTCAAGTCGTCTGGCTAAGCGCTGGGCGGCTTTTTTGTGGCGATTCTGATCGTCTTGCTGTTACGTAAAATGCCAGGTCGGAACGCTGGTGTCAGCCAGAATTCCCCCCCAGTGTAGGCAGTAACAGACTATCTTTGGTAAATGAGTTGTTTGCGGTGCTCACCTCCTTTCAGGTGGGTATACTGTTACTAACGAAATGAAATCGATTTTTGTTACCCATCCGCACCGGAACTTAAGGATTTCTTAGTTTTTTCTCGGCGGCAACATTAAACCAGTGGCTCCGTTACGACGGTGTTGAGGGAGATTGGCATTTCGTAAGTTAGCTAATTGGAGATCCTGGTTGGTACGAGCCCTAGCTGATGATAGCATAGCATGGGGCCATTTTGGATGATGTTGGATGAGCTAGGTTCAACGGACAAGGGACGTGTAGTTGAGGACTGAACTGATTGTCGCCAGCAACAACCACCGTAGCCGGGAGTTCGCTAGAGATGAGTTCAGCTGTGGGAGTTCCCTTAGCGGCACGGTTCATGGCGCTTAGGGAACTGACACCTTGGAGACGCGGGCTATCGGCTCCAAGGTGAGGGTCAAGACCGTTCTTTGGCTTGGCCCGGCGCCCTCAGCGTTCCAACTCATCTCTAGCGAACGGTAAGGCGGCCAGTTCCCACTTGGAATCCATGAGCGACAATCACACCGGGAAATCTCAACTGGTCGGTGGCCACGTATGGTATACTGAATTTTAGCGAAAAAGACATGGAGGAATGGACGATGACGATCTACACGGGGAAAACGGAAGCAGCAGCGATTGCTGCAGGCGTGGCGGCACTAAACACCAGCCGCGACCAAGTGATTACGAAGGTGGTTGCTGCCCCGCGTAAGGGCCTGTTTGGGATTGGTAAACGCGATGCCATGGTCGACGTCACGCTCAAACCGGTCGCCAAGGAACTGGCGCAACCGACAACGGCGTCTGCACCAGCAAAACCAAAAGAACCAGTCCAACCAGCACCGCAGACGCCCGTGAAGGCCCAAACGGCTCCGGCAACACCCGAACCGGTCCAATCAACCGTTGACCCGGCCAAACGCCGTCAGCAACGTCAGGCGGCCATTGACGGCGTCCAGGATTACTTGGCAACCATCGTCGAGCAACTGGGCATCGACGCCACGTTAGACGTCGAGAACCAGGCCCACCGGCAGATCCACCTGGCCTTTACGACCGACAAGGAGGGCCTGTTGATCGGCAAGCATGGACGGACAATTAACGCCTTGCAAAGTTTGGCCCAGTTGTATTTGAACCATCATGGGGCCGCACACGTAGACGTCGTGTTGGATGTGGCGGGCTACCGCGAACGGCGGACGGCCACGTTGACGCGCTTGGCAGAGACGACGGCCCGCGAGGTCGTGGCGACTGGTAAGCCAATTTATTTGGACCCGATGCCATCATTTGAGCGCAAACAAATTCACGCGGTCCTGGCCAAGAACCGGTATGTCAGCACTTATTCGGCTGGCAAAGAGCCACACCGCGCGGTTGTGATCGAACCAGCATAGTTTGGGTTTGACAAATGCGCCGTTAGCCCTTATAGTGAAGACAATCATTCTTATCAAGTTTACGATAAAGTAGTGAAAGTACTTTATCCACGCACAGTTAGGTGGCGTGGAGTAGGTGCTTTTTTTTATGGCGTTAAATGATACGCCCGGTCCGTTTGTTCGGGCCGCGTAAACGGGGATAAACGTTAAAAGGAGGATGGCTCATGTCAGTCACGACCACAGAATTTGATACGATTGCGGCAATTTCGACCCCACCTGGTGAGGGCGGCATTGCCATCATTCGGTTGAGCGGTGAAGAAGTCTTTGCCGTTGCCGGGAAGTTGTTTAAGGGGGCTGACCTGACCCAAGTGGCCAGTCACACGATTCATTACGGCCACATCGTCGACCCAGAAACCAACGAAGAGGTGGATGAGGTCATGGTGACCGTCATGCGGGCACCTAAGACCTACACCAAAGAAGACATCATTGAGATCAACTGTCATGGTGGTATCGTGGCCACCAACCGGATCTTGCAGCTGTGCTTGAGTTACGGCGCCCGGCTGGCAGAACCCGGTGAATACACCAAGCGGGCCTTCTTAAATGGCCGGATTGACTTGACACAAGCCGAGTCGGTCATGGACCTGATTCGGGCCAAAACGGACAAGTCCATGAAAGTAGCTTTAGACCAGTTAGACGGTGATTTGTCTAAATTGATTCGAAATTTACGCCAAGACATCCTCGATGCGCTGGCACAAGTAGAGGTCAACATTGACTACCCCGAATACGATGATGTGGAGACCATGACCACCAAAATGCTGCTGGAAAAGGCCCAAGAGGTTCAAAAGCAGATCAAGGTCTTACTGGCCACGGCCAAGCAAGGCAAGGTCTTGCGCGAAGGCTTGGCCACAGCAATCGTTGGGCGGCCCAACGTCGGTAAGAGTAGCCTGTTGAACCATTTGCTCCACGAAGACAAGGCCATCGTGACCGACGTGGCCGGAACCACCCGTGATGTGATCGAAGAATACGTGAACGTCAAGGGCGTTCCGTTGAAGCTGATCGATACTGCCGGAATTCGCGACACCCAAGACAAGGTCGAAAAGATCGGGGTGGAACGTTCCCGCAAGGCCATCAACACAGCGGACCTCGTCATGCTGGTCTTAAACGCCAGCGAGCCTTTGACGGCGGAAGACACTGAGCTCCTGCAGGCCACGCAAGACACCCAACGAATCCTTATTTTAAACAAGACCGATTTACCAAATCAACTAGACATGGCAGCGGTCAAGGCCGAGGCCAAGGACAGCCCGATTATTGAGACGTCCATTCTGCAAAGCACGGGGATGGACCAACTGGAGTCGACGATTGCCCACCTGTTCTTTGACGAGGGTATCGAGTCCAGTCAAAACACGGTGATGGTCACCAACGCTCGCCACATTGGCCTGTTACACCAGGCCAGCGACGCCTTGACGGACGTCCAAAGTGGTATCGCGGCGGGGATGCCGGTCGACTTGGTCCAAATCGACATGACCCGCGCCTGGGATCTCCTAGGCGAGATCACCGGCGACAGCTACCAAGATGAGCTGCTCGACCAACTCTTCAGCCAATTCTGCCTGGGCAAATAATTTCAACGGCAACGTGGCTATGAACTGGCCGCCTTGCCGCTAAGGGAACTCCCACGGCTGAGCCCATATTTCACTTCACTCTCGGCTCTGATAGCGAGTGTCGTTAAATGATGGCCATGGTCAAAATAGACCGGTTTTAGTTGAAACGATACCCTTGCCGGAGGTCGCCAGGGGTGTAGCCAGCTGTGTCGACGGTGTTGGCTGAGGTTTTGTCTCAACCTACAGCGTGGGGCGACTTGAGAGACTGGCGATTCTTGCCAGGCTTTCAAGCGAACCGGAAGCCCGTTCTTAGGCTGGAGGTGTCCCCCATAGCAGGCGGAACCCCTGGTAGCCGCAGGCAACTGGCGAGCTGGTTAGTATTTGATAATAGATAGATAATATTTTTTTGAAAAGAGATCGTTTAACCGTGTTAGCGGCTAGACATGGAGGGAAAGAACCATGACTGAAGTAATTGCATACCCCGGCCAGGACTACGACGTCATCGTCGTTGGTGCCGGTCATGCCGGAAGCGAGGCTGCCTTGGCTGCCGCACGGATGGGCAACAAGACGCTGTTAATGACGATCAACCTGGATATGGTGGCATTTATGCCATGTAACCCATCCGTTGGGGGCCCTGCTAAGGGAATCGTTGTGAGAGAAATCGACGCGCTGGGTGGTGAAATGGGCCGCAACATTGACAAGACCTACGTTCAGATGCGGATGCTTAACACCGGGAAAGGCCCGGCCGTCCGCGCTTTGCGGGCCCAGGCCGATAAGCACGCCTACCACGCCGAAATGAAGCACACCATCGAACGCGAACCCAATTTGACCCTGCGTCAGGGAATCGTGGACGATTTGATCGTAGAAGATGGCGTCTGCAAGGGTGTCATCACCAATACCGGTGCCCACTACAGCGCCAAGTCCGTGGTTATCGCGGCCGGGACTGCGGCACGGGGCAAGATCATCATCGGGGAACTGATGTATTCTTCTGGTCCCAACAACTCGCAGCCAGCCACCAAGCTGACGGCCAACTTACCCAAGTACGGGTTTGACCTAGAACGGTTCAAGACCGGGACGCCACCACGGGTCGACGGTAATACGATCCACTACGACGAGACCGAGGAACAGCCTGGGGATGTGGAACCGAACCACTTTAGTTTCACCACGCCCGACAGTGCCTACCTAGACTTGAAGAACCAGTTGTCTTGCTGGTTAACGTACACCAACCAAAAGACCCACGAGATCATCAAGGCCAACTTGGACCGCGCCCCAATGTTTACGGGTGTGATTGAAGGGGTCGGCCCCCGGTATTGCCCATCTATTGAGGACAAGATCGTGCGTTTCGCTGACAAGCCACGCCACCAACTCTTCTTAGAGCCAGAAGGCCGGAAGACGGACGAATGGTACGTACAGGGCTTGTCGACCTCCATGCCAGAAGAAGTGCAGCAAAAGATCTTGCACTCCATCAAGGGCCTGGAAGACGCGCAAATGATGCGGCCCGGTTACGCCATTGAATACGACGTGGTCTCGCCTTACCAATTGCGGCCAACGTTAGAGACCAAGCCGCTGAAGAACCTCTTCACGGCGGGCCAAACGAACGGGACGTCCGGGTACGAAGAAGCTGCTGGCCAAGGTCTGCTGGCTGGAATCAACGCCGGTCTACGAGCCCAAGGCAAGCCAGGTTTCACCCTGAAGCGTTCCGATGCCTACATTGGTGTCATGGTCGATGACCTGGTTACCAAGGGGACTAACGAACCTTACCGGCTGTTGACCAGTCGGGCCGAATACCGTTTGATCTTGCGTCACGACAACGCCGACTTGCGGTTGACGGCTAAGGGCCATGAACTGGGCTTGATCAGTGACGAACGCTACGCAGCTTTCTTGGCTAAGAAGGCGGCGCTGCAGGCCGAAATTGACCGGCTGAACAGCATTCGCATCAAGCCAAGTGCTGAGATCAACGCGTTTATCGAAAGCCACGGGGACAAGCCCTTGCAAGATGGCGTCTTAGCCGCTGTCTTCTTGCGTCGGCCTTACGTGGATTACCAAACGTTGGCGCAGTTCATCCCCGCCCCAGAACAGCCATTAGACCGCCACATCATCGAGGAAATTGAGATTTCCCTGAAGTATGCCGGCTACATCAAGAAGGCCGAGGACAACGTAGCCAAGTTAAAGCGGATGGAAGCCAAAGCCATTCCCGCCAAGATCGACTACGATGCGATCGACGGCCTGGCAACGGAAGCCCACCAGAAGTTAAAGAAGATTCAACCCGAAACGCTGGCCCAGGCCAGCCGGATCAGTGGGGTCAATCCCGCCGATATCGCGATTTTGAGCGTGTACATCGAGCAAGGAAAGATTGCCAAGGTTGACTAAATAAGTATTAGAAAAAAGAGGTTCCCGGACGACGTCGTCCGAGAACCTCTTTTTAATTACTAATAATACTTAATAACTATTATTAGTAATTAAATTTGATTATACAAAACCTTTACCTGTTCTTTGCAGAAATAACATATAAAACCGGTAGACTCAAGAGCAGTTATGCGCTGCTGACGGAGCCGCTATGGGCCAGCCACAATGCTGGTCGACTGGGAGTTACCGCCAAGTGCAAGAGAGAAGCATCAATGACGAGTAGGTCTGGTCCTGGTGGGCGCGTTGCGCTGAGCCGGGCCATGACAGGATACCCGGCACCTGAGCGGGTAACGGGGGATTTTAAGGGGGAGTTCATTTGAAACACTATACGCCGCTAGCCGCGCAACAGGATCTGGAGTTGATCCTGGCTGCCGTTCACCGGCTTCAAGAAACTGTGGTGATCACACCGACCGACGGCGACGACGCTAAAGCCGCAGTCATCCTGCCCAAAAGCGAGTGGGAGGCTTTGTCACAACTGGCATTCTTGGAACAGCCGCTGCCACCACACCTGACACCGACGCCGCGGCGCTTCGAGCGCACGACGATGGATCGCATGGAGTGGGGCTAGGCTAATAAGAACTGGGCCAGGTCAGTGAAGGCGTGGGCCTCATAGGTCGGCACGACGGCACTGGTATTGGTGGTGTGTCGTGGATTGTACCACACGTTGTCCAGCCCAGCATTGCGCGCGCCCAAAATGTCTGAGCGCAGACTGTCACCGATCATTAGGGAATTGGCCCGGGTGAGCGCGGGATACGCTTGAAAAATGGGGGCGAAGAACCGTTGATCGGGCTTATCATAGCCCACGTCTTCGGAAATGAAGATTTGATCAAAGAAGGGCGTGATGCCGGCCCCAGCTAGCCGGCTTTCCTGAACGGACTTGGTGCCGTTGGTGGCCACGATGATGGTCAGCCCCGCTTGTTTGAGGTGGCTCAGCAGGTCGCTGGCGCCAGGCAGGGTGTAGTAGTTGTGCGCCAGCATGGCCTTATACTCGCGCTCCAGTGCGATGCTGTCCACGGTTAGCCCCACGGTCGCAAATGTCCGGGCGAACCGCGTGTCTAGCAGAGGCCCCCGGTCGGCACCCTGTTCGATCTGATGCCAAATGTCATGGTTGATCGTCAGGTAGGTCTGCATCAGTGGGGCAATGTCGGTCACGCCATTTTCTTGGAAGATCTGGGTGATGCCTTCCGTTTCGCCCCGGCTGAAGTCCAGGAGGGTATCGTCTAAGTCAAAGATTGCGTATTTTTTCATGCGGGTCACCTTTCAGAAATGTTTTCCTGAGTTTAGCACAAGGCTAGCAGAATAAGCAAAATGAAAAAGCCCCAACTAAGCCATGCACGGAAATGTGCTGGGTTTAGTTGGGGCTTTTTAGGTTGGCGATTAAGCCTGGCCACCAATGATGAAGGCCTTGGCGACCGAGGCCACGAGATAGACGACCTGAATTGCGAGGTCGATACGGTTGAGCGGGTTCTTGTCCGCGCTGCTTTCGAAGACGTTGAAATGGATCATCGCTGTGATCAGCGAGCTAAAACACAGAAAGGCCACGACTACGGGATCTGGAACTAGCAACATGGCTAGTAACATCACCAACGTGAGAATCGTCACGCCAATTTTTAGCGGGGTTGTGGGGTAACGTGCTTGAGTCATCCGGTTCACCTCATTTCATCTGACAATCGTCTGAGAATATGATAATTTAATTATATTTTACCAGATGTTCTCATAAAATGAAATGATAAATGACAGTAATTGTTAGTTTAACTGGTTTTGGCGTCTAATAGTTTGCTCATCAGCCAGCCACAAAGGCAACCAATCAAGGCAGGAACGACCCAACTGAAGCCCTGTGCGGCCAGCGGGAGTTTAGCATTGACGGTCAAAATCGCTTGGACCCAGCCGGCGTGTTGCCAGGCGGTCGGTAAAGCGGCGACAGCGGAAAAAATGGCCGGAATCAGCGTAAATAGCATCCCCAGGCCAAACAACCAACGACTGGTCCCCAACAGTGGGGAGAGGACCGCTAAGGCAATCAAAACGATGGCTAGCGGGTAGAGGAACATCAACACGGGCGTCGAGTAGCTGATCAGTTTGGTCAGCCCCACGTTGGCGAATAAACAGGGCAAGACGCTGGCTACCGCAATCAGCCAGGCGTAGGAAATGCGCGGAAACATGCCGTGCAGCGTATCGCCAAAGGCTGAGATCAGGCCAATCGCCGTTTTCAGGCAGGCCACGATCACCAGCAGGGCTAACAGGAGATTACCAAAGGTCCCGAAGTAGTGGTTGGCAATCTGGGCCAGCGTGATCCCGCCGTTTTCGGCCAGGCTGAATTTGCCGAGGCTCATCGTCCCCATTAGGGCCAGTAGCGTGTAGATCACGCCCATCAAGGCCACGCAGATGATGCCGGCCTTGATCACGTCCTTGGCAATCTGGCCGGGTTCGGTCACACCCAGCGCGCGAATACTGTCGATGACCACGATGCCAAAGGCCAGTGAGGCCAAGGCATCCAAGGTGTTATAGCCCTCGGTGAAGCCGGTCGCCACCGGACTGGCCACGTACGCGCCCCGCGCCGCAGCCCCAAAGCCGCCCATCGGTTTGAGAAAGGCCGCGAGCATCAGTAGGCCCAGGAGAATCAAGAACAGCGGCGTCAGCCATTTGCCAATGTAGGTCATCAGCTTGCCGGGATTACGAGCCAGCCACCAGGCCAACGCGAAAAACACGATGGAAAAACCGGCGAGGACCCACCCCTGTTGTGTGGTAGGCACGAACGGCGCTAAGCCAATCTGAAAGGACGTCGTGGCCAACCGTGGTAGGGCAAAGAACGGCCCCACGGTGAGGTAGAGCAGAATCGTGAAGGTGTAGGCAAAGGGCCGATTGACTTTCGTCGCCAGGTCAAAGACGCCTTCACTGCGCGTCAGGCCGATACCGGCGACCCCCAGTAAGGGCAGGCCGATCCCCGTCAGTAAGAGCCCCACGACCGCCGCTCCCACGTGGCTACCGGCTTGTTGACCCAGGTAGACGGGGAAAATCAGGTTGCCGGCCCCAAAGAACAGGCCGAAGAGCATCATACCAATGAAGAGCATCTGACGCCAAGTTAATTTTGTTTTCAAAGTCATCGCAACTTTCTATTTAAGTTTTTCTGGTGACTAGCATACCAAAACAGACTAACCTTAGTGGTGAGAAATGATTCGACGGAATCTTTTCTCACCACTTTCGTTTTGGCGTAAAGTGGT
>NZ_JAMXAZ010000014.1:0-69177 GCF_024718525.1 Levilactobacillus yiduensis | reverse complement strand
GTTTGATACCAAGTATCAAACCGCCCTACACATATTTGGTTTGTCGAAACAATGTTCAGTTTTCAAAGGTCTACCAATCATCTGCTCTCGCAGACAACTTAATTATCATACCATCTAACTGATATGATGTCAACAAGAAGTTTGATTTAACAACGTTTCTCGTTGATGCGTCATCAAGAAGCGACAACTTAAATAATATAACATTTTGTCATCATCTTTGTCAACAACTAATTTCAATTCACTGAATTGGTCTAGCTGGTGAATCGCCGTGACAACATATATAACTATACCAACCACAACCCTCACCGTCAACTAAAAAACGCAGAAAATGAAAATTATTTTCAAAACCGAATGGTCATTATGAAAATACAAAAAACGACCGAGTTCACCGGCCGTTTTACCAGGGCACGCCTGGAGATAGTTCGCATCACATATTATCCTTTTTGTAATCCAGGGACCACGCCCACTAGAAAACTAATGGCAATCAGCCCATCGACCACCGCACACAGCCAAAATAAGGCCGGAAAAGAATTGGCTTGTGCGATTACCACGCCACCAACAACTGGCCCCAATGCCTTTCCTAATGAAGAAAACGCATTGACCAGCCCCTGATACTTGCCCTCATTTCCCACTGTATAGGTGTTGATCAGTGCCGGGACCCCCGGAACGTAAACGGCCTCTCCAATTGTCAGTAAGGTCATTGCCACAAATAAGATAGCAACGCCTGAGTGATTACTTAATTGAAGAAACGAGCTACCGATAGCCACCAAACCACCCAGAATTTGCCAAGGCAATACCTTGCTACGACTGAATTTGGCCATCGCTGCTTGGACTGCAATGAGTAGCACCCCATTGTAGACCCACAGGTAACTGTAGAGTTTGATCCCCAGCCCCTCATTTTGGATGTACACCGATACATTGCTCATCCATTGGGCATACGTGACCCACATGAAGACTAAGCTCAATAAAATGATGATCAGTTGGACGTGAGATAACCGACTCGTGCTGGCCGTGACCGGCGCTGTCTTCCCCCTGCTCACAGGTGCTTGACGACTGGCTTGGCGCTCAAAGTGCCGGGCACTGGCCGCCCACAATCCGGCAGCCAACACGTAACACCCCAGTAGCAACGCAAAGATGGGCTTTAAGCTGCCGTGATACAGGATTCCGATGCTGGCCGTCCCCACGACTAAGCCGACATTAATGAAGATATATAAGAGATTAAATAACCGGCCGTCTAAATGGCTCAGCTGTGCCGTCATCGCCGTGATCAGGGTTAACATGCCTCCCGTCAGTAGACCAAAGATCACCAGGACGATTGGATAGCCCACCAAGCCGTTCCAGAAGAACCCACCCCCGGCATCCACTATCAGGCCGATCAGCATCCCGACACCTACCCGGCGCGCCGAGTACCGATCGGTCAAGACACCACCCAGGTAGCCTCCCAACACGTTGCACCCGGAGTAGGCCGCTAAGATCAGGCCACTTTGGACCAGGTTCAAATGCAAGTCGCCGTGCAGATAGATCGTCGTCAGCGGCCACATCACGCTATAGGCTGTATTCACCAAGAATCCCAGCACCAATAATGGCCACATCTTTCGAATCAGTTTTAACATGCCGTTGTTGCCGCCTCCCACCTGAAGATATTGTGCTAAGTCTATCATGACTGCCGGGGGCTTCGAAAGGGAAAATCAAAAACTCGTTAGACAAATTACTAATTTTGTCGGTCAGCTTCCCTGCTTTTGTTGGTCAACTTTACTGTCGAAATCTGTTGTAAACGCCTTCATTCGGTTGTTTCCGCTTTATGGCTTGCTTATTCCGCCAAAATCAACTAAATTTAAGGGAGGTCTGGATTCATTGTCATTTTGAATCAATACTTAATAGGAGGACACAACATGGGTAACAGCAAAAATAATAATGCCGCGCCGGCCGATCTGAACGATCAGATGCAGGTCCGTCGGGATAAAATGAATAATTTACGAGAACAGGGCATCGCGCCTTTCGGTCATCGCTTCGACAGAACTGACGACAGTAAGTCACTTATCGAGAAATACGACAAGTACGACAAAGAAGAGTTGATGGAAGACAAACATTATGTTGCTGTTGCGGGTCGGATTACCGGTAAGCGTGGCAGTGGCAAGGCCGGCTTTATCGATTTGCTCGACAGAACTGGTGTGGTCCAAGGGTACGCGCGTCAAGATGAACTGGGCGAAGACAAGTACGCTCTGTACAAGACCCTCGACTTAGGTGACTTCATTGGGGCCAAGGGTTACGTCATCAAGACGAACACCGGCGCACTCACCCTGCGTTTCACTGATTTCGAATTCTTATCTAAGGCTTTACGGCCATTACCTGACAAATACCACGGGTTAACGAACCCCGAAACGATCTACCGTCAACGGTACTTGGACTTAATTGCGAACAAGGACAGCTTTGACCGCTTCGTC
This sequence comes from Levilactobacillus yiduensis, assembly GCF_024718525.1. Taxonomy (NCBI): domain Bacteria; kingdom Bacillati; phylum Bacillota; class Bacilli; order Lactobacillales; family Lactobacillaceae; genus Levilactobacillus; species Levilactobacillus yiduensis. Next base: position 66,733 of record NZ_JAMXAZ010000014.1, on the reverse strand, counting down.
AAGGTTACCCAGGTCAAGAAGGCCATTCGTGAATATTTGGATGAACAAGGCTACCTGGAAGTTGACACCCCTGTGCTCCAAACGGAAGCCGGCGGTGCGGAAGCCCGGCCATTCGTGACGCACTCCAACGCCTTTGATATTCCATTGTACTTGCGGATCGCTACGGAACTTTACCTAAAGCGCCTGATCGTGGGTGGCATGGAAAAGGTCTACGAACTGGGCAAGGACTTCCGGAACGAAGGGACCGACTTACGGCACAACCCTGAATTCAACATGGTCGAAGTCTATACGGCTTACGCGGACTACACCGACGTCATGGACTTAACGGAAAACATCTTCCGGTTCGTGGCCAACAAGGTCAACGGTTCTGGCCAAGTGAGTTACCAGGGCAAGGACATCGACTTGGATTCCGAATTCAAGCGGGTTCACATGGTCGACGCCGTCAAGGAAGCAACTGGCATCGATTTCTGGCAACCAATGTCTGACGACGACGCTAAGAAATTAGCCGCCGACAACGGCATCCACGTGGAACCTTACTGGAAGGTCGGTCACATCATCAACGCCTTCTTCGAAGAAAAGGTCCAAGACACGTTGGTTAACCCAACCTTCATTTACGGCCACCCGGTTGAAATCTCACCATTGGCTAAGAAGAACCCTAAGGATCCGCGGTTCACTGACCGGTTCGAACTGTACATCGACGGCAACGAATACGGTAACGCCTTTACCGAATTAAACGACCCAATCGACCAAAAGCAACGGTTCGAAGCCCAAGACGCTGAACGTGAAGCCGGTAACGAAGAAGCTCATGGCATCGACACGGACTACGTCGAAGCCATGGAATACGGTATGCCGCCTACTGGTGGTCTGGGTATCGGTATCGATCGGATGACGATGCTCTTAACGGACGCCGCTTCAATCCGCGACGTCATGCTGTTCCCTACCATGCGGCCTAACGCCTAAGCACGAAAAGAGGCAACGGAATGAAGGCAACTCAATTGATCGCGTTACTCCAGGAACATGATTTGTTCTTGCGCACAACGCTACCATCAGACGACACAGACTTTGCGTCTCTAGCCTACGATTCCCGTCAGGTCAGCGCCAACGGTCTCTTCGTCTGCAAAGGCTTTAATTTCTCAGTCGACTATTTAACTTCAGCGATTCAAAACGGCGCGATCTGCTATCTGGCTGAACAGGATTACCACGTGGACACGCCCGTCATTTTGGTCAAGGATGTGCGCAAAGCCCTGTCGCTGGCCGCACAACTGTACTTTGGCTTCCCACAAAATGACCTCTTCATCATTGGCTACACCGGGACCAAGGGGAAAACGACCTCGACGTACTTGACCACGAACATCTTGGCCCACGCCTTTCCGAAGCAGGTCGCGATGTTCTCAACGATCAATCACATCATCGGCCCTAAGCCGGAAGATCAGTTCAAGGCCCACCTCACCACGGCGGAATCTTTCGACATCTTCCACGAAATGCGGCAGGCCGTCGATAACGGTGCCAAGGTCCTGGTCATGGAAGTGGCCTCGCAGGCCTACCTGCTGTATCGGGTATACGGGTTGAAATTTGACGTGGGACTCTTCCTCAATATTTCGCCCGACCACATTGGGGTCAACGAGCACCCGAACTTTGCCAACTACCTCTTCTGCAAAATGCAGTTGATGATCAATTCGCGAAATTGTATCATCGATGCCGACATGGATCATTTCGATGAAGTGTATTCGGCAGCCAAGGTCTCGACCGACCCGGCACACATCTTCACGTACGGCTTTAACCAGCCTAAGGCAACCTTGTCGATTGGCAACAGTACGGCTACGCTGACAGACAGTGAGTTCGATCTCACAGTTCATTCCAGCAACCCGGCGCTGCAGGACTTGGCGGACCACTACCACGTGTCCGTACCCGGCGACTTTAACCAAAGTAACGCCACGGCGGCCATCCTGGCCAGTCGTTTAGCGGGTGCCCAGGTGGCTGACATGCAGTACGGCTTGGCTAACACCACAATTCCCGGGCGGATGGAATCGATCACCACCAAGCATCACGGGACGATCTACATCGACTACGCCCACGATTGGGGCAGCATGAACGCGCTGTTGCGCTTCTTGCACACGCAATTCCCCGACCACCATGTGACCGCCGTTCTCGGTAGCACGGGTGACAAGGGTGAAGATCGGCGCGAAGGCTTTGCCAAAGCGCTCAACCAATTTGCAGATACGGCATTTCTCACCACGGACGATCCGGGTCATGAAGATCCTGTCGCCATCGCCAAGGAGATTGACAGTCACATTGACCATGACAAGGTCACGACGACCATCATTCCTAAACGTGAGGACGCGATTCGCCACGCCATCACCACCGCCACGAACGACGACTTGGTTGTCCTCGCTGGTAAGGGTGAAGACGCCTATCAGAAGATCAACGGGGTCGATACCCCTTACGCCACTGACCCAGTTGTGGCCGAAGATGTGATCGCTGATTTGGCGGATGAAAAATGAGTAACTGAAAAGGAGATTGGCTATTCCGATTGGAATGGTCAGTCTCCTTTTTGCTTACACTCTGAAAAAAATGCAATTAGCCAGATTCATTATGACACCAAGGTTTACGGCTATAAAATTAGTCGTTGAGAGCAAGGTAGTCCGTGCTGGCCGCCTTACCGTTCGCCAAATTTGGACCGTGACGCTGTGGGAAGGACCGGTCGAAGCCAAAAGTCGGTCTTCAACCTCGCTTCGAGCCGAAAATCACGTCTCGAAGACGCCAGTTTCCAAGAAAATCACTTGAAAACTCCCACGGCTGAGTCCAAATTTAGCTCACTCACAGCTACATGACAGATTACCCACTAATGTTGTCCAGCAACTTTCCTACTAACTGGTACCGACACCACTGGATGTACCGAATGCTAGCTAACGCCGGCGGGTTGGCACTTGTCAGTAATACCGAATTGGGTCAGATTTGGCCACAATTCGCCTGTTCAAGGACTAAACTGATTGGCAGTGAAACATCTCTGTAGCCGGGAGTCCGCCAAATATGAGCTCAGCCGTGGGAGTTCCCTTAGCGGCACGGTTTACGCCGGTTAGGGAACTGGCGACTTTGAGACGTGAACTTCGGCTCGAAGTCGAGGAGACGAGACCGCTCTTCGGCTCGTCCCGCCGCCCACCGCGTTCCGGCTCATATTTGGCAGACGGAAGGCGGCCAGCCCCCATTGCAAGCGGAACCTTTGACAGCCACATGTCTTCAGTGACATCTATTTGCGACGCCGTTTCCGCCGCTTCTTTTGGCTGTACTTGATTTGTTTGATGTGTTTCTTATGGGTCAATTGCCGGTCGGTCGTGAACAGTTCGCGGCTGGTCGTGGGATGGGCCCGCAAGTAGGCCTGCGTGAAGGCGTCCACGGCTTTAGTATCGGTGGTATCAATATTTTCATTTTGCATGGCCGTGGTCAGGTCTTCAAAGAAGCTTTCCAACTTGGGGTCGTACATCGTAACCAACGCCGTGTGGTGCTCGCTGACCCACTTTTCTAGGTCAGCGGCTGCGGGTAGCTTGTGTTGATCGGCTAAGTAACCGAACAGCGTCGTCAGCGCAAATGGCACCAGGTTGAACAGCGTCGGTACCCGGTCGGCCTCATCCAACAGGTGGGTGAACGGGCCAAACATGATTTCACTCAGCGTTGGCACGTCCCAGTCTTGAGGCTGCTTGCCCTTACCCGTGATCATGAGTTCTGCGGTCGTGTGCACGATGGTCACGAAGTTTTGCAGATCACCCTGTGACAGGTTGGCCACGTCGGCCTGCGCCGTCATGGCTTGGACCCACCGTTCTACTTGGGCGACGACACCCTCATAGGCGGTCTGCTCGCTGGCAGCGTCGGCATGCTTTTCCACCAACGTGGGCCGTGCCTGCTTTAAAGCGGCATCCAGGGCCGACAAATTAGGGAGCTGTTGGGCCTTGAAATAAGCCGTCAGCACCGGAACAACCGCCACAAAATACAGGTGCGGCTGATCAACCATCGTTGGTAAGGCGGCCAAGGTCGCAGCCACCTGTTGCGGCGTCCAGTCGCCCTGCGCCATGTTCACCGTTTCCCGAACGTGCAACACATCCGTCAAAATGTCAGCGGCATACTTTTGCTGATTAGCTGATAATGAAGCCAACCGTTGCGGCGTCAGGAATTCTGCCGGCGTCAACGATTTGGCAGTTGAATCTGATTGTTCCATTACTTTCATACCCCTATCTTGAAGCGCTTAGGTCTATTATAGGGAAATTCCTTAAGAAAAAGCAAATCCGAGCAAAAAAGAGCCTGGAATATTCGATCCCAGACTCATATTTCTATACTGTTAGCGAGGAGAGCGTCACCCTACTCTTCACGCCGCTGAAAATGAAAGTCGCGGCCACCGTAATCCTCAACATATTGATACAGAATTAGTTCCATCACCGAAATCGTCGAAATCCGTGAACTAATGTCGGTGTCATTGATGGTGACACCGTCCGTAAAGATGTAAAAGTTAATATCACTCAAATTTTGAATCGTGTTGTTGTCCGGTTCAGTAATTGAGACCAGCAACGGCTTGGGTTGCATGTCGACCAGCCGGCTCATGATATCCAGCATCTCGCCATCAGATCCCGCGTAGGTCAAGATAAAGACCAGCGCATCCCCGTCAATTTGGCTCAAAGCCTGGCGGCGAAAGTCGTGGTCCCGGGGATAGTGGGTCTTGAACCCCGCCATGGTGTACAAGTAGTCAATGTACTCGACTGCATGTTTACTGACTCCCTTGGCAAAGAAGAAGACGTCCGGATGGGCCGCCAACCGCTCAACGACTTGGTGTAACCGATCCGGTTGCATGACCCGCACCGACTCACTGATGTTTTTCAAATACTCTTCGCGGTAATCCGTCTGCTTAACCACAAACGGGGTCGCCTGGTCGGACTCCTTGCGATTGATCAGGGTAAACTTAATTACGGTGGTGAACTCGCTAAAGCCCGAGAATCCCAGCTTCTTCACGAACCGTAAAAATGTTGCCGTAGACACGAACGTAGCCGAGGCAACTTCCCGGATACTTTGGTTCTTGATCTGATCCATATTTTTCACGACATAATCGAACAGTTTTTGTTCATTAGCTGTCAGACCACTGAGATGTGCATTGACGATTTCAAAAAAGTTCATCGCTACTTGCCTCCCGTCTGCCGTCCTGGAACGCCGGCCGCAATCGTGTGGATGTTCCCCCCACCGGTTAAGATCTCCGTTGCGGGTACGGGTACGACTTGCCGGTCCGGATACAGCTTCGCCAATTGTTGCTGAGCGACGGCGTCTTGTGGGTCATCGAAGGTCGGCATCAAAATGGCCTGGTTGGTCGTGATGTAGCTGACGTAACTCGCCGTCAACCGCTGGCCGGCCACTCGTGGCAACATCCCGTTGATGGGGTCCACGCCATTGGCTTCTTCTTCACTCAGCTTCAAGATGCGGGGCGTCTGTAACTTGTGAATCTTGAAATGCCGGTCCCGTGCATCCGTAGCGGCCGCCAAGATTGCGTAGGCTTCCTCACTGATTTCGTGCTGCGGGTCCGTCTCATCGTCCGTCCAGGTCAGGACCAACTCACCCGGCGCCACAAAATTCAGCATGTTATCAATGTCACCATTGGTCTCATCCATGAAATAGCCCTCTGGTAGCCAAATCGTCTTGGTTACCCCCAGATAGTCATGGAAAATCTGTTCCGCGTCGGCCTTGGTCAAGCCACCCGGGTTACGTCCTTCAGATAAAACCACACTTTCAGTTGCAATCAACGTGCCCTGTCCATCTACGTGAATGGCACAGCCTTCAAGGACTTTATCCACTTGATAGACTGGGAATTCTTGCAGGTCCGCGACCTTCTTGCCAATTTGGTTGTCCTTATCCCATGGGAAATACAGGCCATCAAGTAGGCCGCCCCAGGCGTTGAACTGAAAGTCGACCGCCCGAATCTCCCCGGCATCATTGACCACGTAAAAGGGGCCACAGTCTTTCATCCACGAGTCGTTGCTACTCATCTCTACCACACGTACAGCCGGTGAAAGTTGCGCCCGAGCATGGGCATACTGATCCTGATTGACCAACATGGTCACGGGTTCAAACTGGGCAATGGTCTCAGCTAATCGGGCAAAGGCCTTCTGCGCGGGTTTGCCGCCCTCTCGCCAGTTGTCTGGCCGTTCAGGCCAAATCATATAACTGGCCGCTTGATCTTCAAATTCTCCTGGCATCCGGAACCCGTCCGCCGCCGGTGTTTGTGCTAATCTCATTCTACTCACTCCGCTTATTTCATCATTTTTGATCGGTTCAGCAATCGCTGGAACGCCCCTATAAATTGTTCATCCTTCACGTCTTTCACAATTCTACACTAGTTTGCCTACGCATACCCGATCATTTTCTATGTACAACTGGCGACACCAACCTGAGTCGATGTCGCCAGTTCACCTATTCACTTTACTTCCGAATAATAGTCCCGGAACCATTTTCCAAGAAACCAGCGACATTGGCCAACGAGGTAATAACCACCTTGCCATCTGGCTGGTTGTTCACGAAGTCCAAGGCTGCTTGAATCTTTGGCAACATACTGCCCTTGGCAAATTGATTCTCTTGAATGTACTGCGTCAATTCTGCTGAGGTCACGTCAGTCAGCTGCTTTTGATCAGGCTGATTGAAGTTCACGAAGACATGGTCGACCGCCGTCAAAATGATCAACAGGTCGGCGTGGACCAATTCGGCCAATTTTTCAGAGGCGAAGTCCTTGTCGATCACGGCTTCGCGACCCACTAACTGATTACCCTCACGTACAACGGGCACACCGCCACCCCCAACGGAAACGGGAATGACATCGGCATCAACTAACGCGTTGACGACTGCAGATTCCTTCACGTTGATTGGCTTGGGGGAAGCTACCACACGCCGGTATCCCCGACCCGCATCTTCCACGTAGACATTGTCTGGATGAGCTTGCTTTTCCGTAGCGACTTCGGCTTCTGTATAGAATGGCCCGATCGGCTTGCTAGGATCCGTAAAGGCTGGGTCATCGGGTGCCACTTCAACTTGGGTGACTACTGTGGCAACATCCTTCGTTAGGCCTTCATCAGCCAAGGCTTTATCCATGGCGTTTTCCAACCAGTAGCCAATGCTCCCTTGCGTCATGGCCACAGCCGTATCCAATGGCATGGCCGGGTTCTTAGCCGTACTGCCAGCGGCCTGTTGTAACAGCAGGTTGCCGACTTGCGGCCCGTTCCCGTGAGAAATGATCAGCTGGTCGCCTTGCTTGACGAACTGGACCAGTGACTTCGCTGTGTCAGCCAGAGCGGCCTGTTGGGCAGCGGCCGAAGCATCGTCAGCTAAAATGGCGTTTCCGCCTAATGCAACTACAATTTTACGTTTTGTCATGATGGATTCACTCCTTATTTTTAACAGAAAAGGCCAGGCTCTTCACCTGACCTTTCACATTTCCCGATTAAGCTTCAGGAACTTGTTGCGTAATGCAGTGGATATTACCGCCACCGAGTAAGACTTCACGAGCGGGAACGCCCACAACTTTGCGGTCTGGGTAAAGTTCTTCCAGTGTTGCTTTGGCCTTCTCATCGGCTGGGTCGCCGAACAGTGGGAAGACAATGCCGCCATTAGCCGTGTAGTAGTTCACGTAGCTAGCAGCTAAGCGTTCGCCTTCGGTCCGTGGTAAGGTCCCATCAACAGCGTCAACGCCTTCGCTTTCTTCCTTGGTAATGGTGATTGGCTTTGGCAAGTAGAGCTTAACGACCTTGATCTTACGGCCCTTAGCATCCGTTGCGTTTTCCAAAATATCCAAGTTTTCTTTTGAAATTTCGTATTGTGGATCGTTCTTGTCATCGGTCCAAGCCAAGGCAACGACGCCGGGCTTAACGAAGTTGGCGATGTTGTCCACGTGGCCGTTGGTTTCGTCCAAGTAGATCCCGCGCTTCAACCAGATGACCTTCTTCAGGTTCAGGTGTTCCTTCAAGACTTCTTCGATTTGTTCCTTGGACAGTTGTGAATTCCGACCATCAGACAAGAGGCATTCTTCAGTCGTGATCAAGGTGCCTTCACCATCGACGTGGATGGAGCCGCCTTCCAAAATGAAGTCGTCTAAACGGTACCGATCAACGTGTTCCAGCTCAGTCATCTTTTGGGCAACACGGTCGTCCTTGTCCCAAGGGAAGTAGAGGCCATCGACTAAGCCACCCCATGAGTTGAACGTCCAGTCAACACCGCGCAAGCCGCCTTTGTCGTTCTTAACAAAGGTTGCGCCACAGTCGCGGATCCAGGAATCGTCATTAGACATTTCGACGACCTCGACATTGTCAGGCAGCATGTTACGGGCGTTGGCAAATTGGTCATCGTTCACACCAACCGTGACGTGTTCGAATTGTGAAATAGCCTTGGCTACTTCAACGAAAGTCTTTTGGGCTGGCTTACCACCATTACGCCAGTTATCTGGACGTTGTGGCCATAAGATGTAAACACCTTTGTGTTGTTCAAATTCGCCGGGCATCCGGTAACCGTCTTGTTTAGGGGTACTATCTAAAGTCTTCATAATTTAGTTCAGCTCCTTATTCTAAGTTCGTATTTTCTTTAACAGCAGTATTAGCGTCTTCTTTGGGTGCGTGGTGTTCAGCGTACCGCACCACGATTTCACCAATCACTAAGGTCAAGACCGTCCCAATCAGAACAGGCATCTTAGCGGAAACTTCCGCGGCTGATGAGTTCATTGGGAATACTGAGAAGATGACGGTCAAGATCAACAGGACTTCGGGAATCCAGGTCATTAAGTTGATCATGACCCGGCCACCAGGAATCTTAAATGGCCGATCAGCATCTGGATCCTTACGCCGTAATTCCCAGAAAGCCGGGAACATCATTGTGTAGGATAACAGTAAAGCCACAACGTTCAGTGAGAAGAAGGCCCAGAAGATATCTTGGTTAGGAATAAATGGACTGGCAATAACCAATACTGAAGCGACGATACCATTCAGGTACCCCGTCCCAACAGGCATGCCCTTTGCGTCTTCCTTCCCAAAGATCTTTGGTAAGACGTGATCTTTACCAGCGTAATCGGCAACGTAGTTCACACCTAACGCCCAGGAGATCATTTCAGAAACCAAGATGTATAGGAAGAAGATCCCAATCAAAATGACAAACCAATTCATGTGACCAATCAACAGAACGAAGCTGTCGATCAAGCCGCTGGATGCAGACAACTTGTCCGTTGGAATCGCGGCCCCCATCCCAAAGGCTCCTAACAGGTAGGAAACGGCAATCAAGATACCACCAATAATGATGGCTTGAGGAATCTGCTTCTTGGGGTTGTCCATGTCATCAGCCATAGTGGCCACAACTTCAAACCCTAAGAAGTTGAAGATAATAACGGATAAATTGCTTAAACCGGAGAGATTCATTTGTGGTAATAAACTGTGAACGGTGAAACTGTTTGCGACACCGCGCGTTGCGGCGACGTAGATACCCAAGCCACCTAAGGCCAGGATCGTGACGATCTTGGCAAATGCCGCCAGGTTCATGATCCATTTACTCTCAGAAACTGGCTTATTGCCAACTAACACGACAAACCAAACGAATGCGAGTTGAATGAGGATCGAGCCCCAGGTGTTCACCTTAAATTTAAAGATTTGCTCGGCAATTTGGACGAATAGTACCGCCAAACTGGCCATCCACAATGGATAGTTGATCCAGTACAACCAAGCCAGCCGACCGCCCCAGCGGGGACCAAATGCCTTTTTGACCCAATCGTACAGGCCCCCATCACCAGTGTAGGTTGTCCCTAGCTCGGAAGAAATCAAGCCATATGGGATAAAGAACAAAATCAGTAAGAAGAACCACCAGAAGAACTGGGAGGGTCCAATGGCAGCTGCGGGCGCAACTGACTCGACGACCATTACGACGACGACCGCCATCAGGACGGCATCGAATAATTTAAATTTTTTCTTGTTAGTGTCCATGATCCTATCTCCTCTAGTCCGCGAACGTTTGATGCCGTGCGGATCTCAAACTGAAAAACGGGTTATTTCGCATTCCGTTCATCAACGGCGTTCCGTAGCATCAGTTCAAATTCAGCATCGTACTTGTCAGCAACGGCCTTAGAAGCATACTTTAAATCTGGATTCAACAGGTAAACGAAGATTGCGCGCATCGCCGTCTTACGGTTTTCAGCTTCATCCCAAACAATGGAGTAATCGGAATCGATGACTTCATCGGTCACTTCTTCGCCACGGGTAGCTGGCAAGCAGTGCATGAACTTCACGTGATCGGAGGCCTTGGCAACTAAGTCAGCATTGACTTGGTACTTCGGGTAGAAGATCTTCATCCGGTCATCCTTGGATAATTCGGCTTCGTACAGACCGTACCAAACATCGGTGTAGATAAAGTCGGCATCCTTCAAGGCTTCGTCAGCGTCTTCCGTAACTAAGACAGAACCGCCAGAAACTTCGGCGTTCTTCTTACCAATTTCCAGGGTTTCAGGCTTGATTTGGAAGCCTTTAGGGCCAAATTGTACGAAGTCCATCCCCATCTTGGTAGCCATGAACATAGTGGAAACACAAACTTGAGTCGCATCACCGACGAAGACAATCTTGCAATCGCTAAGCTTCTTGCCCTTTGGTAAATGTTCCGTCATGGTAATGATGTCGCCAAGCTCTTGGGTTGGGTGGTTGTAATCACTCATGAAGTTAACGACTGGCACCTTGGCAAATTTACCAACTTCGGCAACGGTGTGGTGACGTTCAACCCGGGCACCGATGATGTCTAAGATCCGGCCGAGGACTTGTGAGGTGTCTTCGATGGATTCATGACCACCTAATTGGATTTGGCCGGGAGCTAAGTATTGGGCATGGCCACCTAATTCGGTCATGGCTGCTTCAGCAGAAGTCCGAGTCCGCGTGGAAGATTGTTCAAAGATCATGCCCAGTGTCTTGTTCTTCAACAGTGGTGGGTAGTAACCATTCTTGATGGATTCCTTAATCTTGATCCCCAAGTCGATCATGTATTGGATTTCGTCTTTCGTGTAAGTGTTGGTGTCAATAAAATCACGTTTAGTCATTTCAATTACCCCTCTGTAAGTTTATTTGTGTAGTTCGTATCAATTGATTACGTGCTTAGCATAAAGGAAATATGCACTCTTGGGAAGCGTTTTCAACGAAGCTGACACCCACTATACTGGGGTGTTTCTCGTTTCATTTGGTGAAACATGTTTCATCGGTTGGGGCGCTAAGGCCCACGCTGACTGGACTTATTGATTTGGTGCCAACACGTCTTTATTACATATCGTGAAATATGAAACAAGATAGCACAATACCGATGTACCGGCTCTGCTGCCGCGTTTTTATGCACAGGTCGGTATTTTATTCATCAGATTCACTCACCCACTAGACGAAAAAGCCCGCTAATCCGCTGACCACGGATTAACGAGCTTTATTGCATTCTATCTATTCTTCTTGGTCAAAATTCTTTACCCAGTTGTGTAGATCAATGCTGGCCTGGTGTCGGTTCACTTCCGCCCAGGTATAGGGAAAATAGTTTTTCCAAATATCATCTGTAAAAGCCGCTTCGTAAGGTTCCAATTGTGGGACCACCGTCCGATCTGGCTTTAGCAGGTTAGCAATGATTTCAAGACCAACTGTTGAGAAACAAGTAGTCACAATCTTGCCAGATTCATTGGTGACAAACCCATTTTCATCACCGTTCAGGAAAGAAAAGACATCTCGTTCGACTTCTTCTAGCTTCCGTTTTTGTTGGACCTTGTAGATATTCCATTCATTCAGCGTTGGGTAATACAGCCAGAAGTAATAGTCTTGGAGAAACAGCGCATAGTTACCAGAAAATTTCGTTGCGGGTTGAATGTCTGGACCCGATGCCCGTGAAAATACCGAAGTCGTATCCAACAGATTTTCAATCGTCCCAAACGGATTTCCTTGCTTGATGAACATCGACAGGTACCGCATTTGGCGGCGATATAGCGCAATGGCTTCTTCAGGAGTCATTGCCCGGACCGTCGTCAACGCTAAGGACAAATCGACCTTGTCAATATAGCGAATTAAATCGTCAGACAATTGCCCTGTTTCTCGCAAATGCATGACATTATTTTTGAATTTAGCCAAGAGTTTTTGCCGTTGATGATCATTGGGCAATTCGTCCTTGGGAAACGATCTAGCGTAGACATACGTGTCTCCAATTGAGGAATTCCAAGGAAGCTTCGAATGCAAGTAACACTTCATAGCTTCGGCTTGTGTCAACGGGTAGCTGGGAAAACTCTCAGTAGCATCGTCGTTCTTTTGCTGCTGCATTCTGTCCACTCCTTTATACACAAATAGGTAGTAACCTAATCCTGCCGCTAATAGTACACTGCTATACATATTCAAAGCTCCCTTCTATAATTTGTTATCTAATACGATACACCAAACTGTCCAAAAATAAAGTAAAGCCCGTTATTTTTTTAAAGTTCAATCGTAATTTTACTTAAGTATCCGCTTATTTGCCCAGCACAAAAAAGGGTAATCCCGTCAAAAAATCTAACGGCATTACCCTTTTTTATTCTTCCTGAAAGAAGCTGAAGCTTACAATGCTGAAATTGCTTTATTCAGCAAGGCAATAATCGTGCTAGTTGAGTAGAGTTGAAGAATTTCATTGATTTGCGGTGCCGATTGCGACCCCGTAAATGAAACGTTCAATGGGAAGTAGAGGTTCCGGCCCTTAACCCCCGTATCTACGCTAACATCTTTGATGATTTGGTTAAAATCACGAGCAACCACATCTTCTTGTAACGCTTGAACATGGCTCCTGAAGCTCTTCAATACTGCTAGTGTTTCGTCTCTGTCAAATTGATTGAGTTGACTGTAATCAATCTCTTCGTCCAGAATATTCGAGTACCAAACAATCTTCTTCATAATTTGACTCAGTTGATAAACTTCTGATTGATAGATCTTGCAAATTTGCTTTGTAAATCCACGTAAGTCAGGCAACTGTAAGCCTTGAACTTGCTTAGCAATATCTGTTTGACCTTCATCTACCAGGTTCAACACCCGATCCGTCATATCATCTAAATCAAGTTTCTTAATGTACTCCGCGTTTGTCCAATCCAATTTGTTTTGATCAAAGTAAGCTGGCGACTTCGACATCCGACTAGGATCATACAATTTAATTAACTCTTCCCGTGAGAAGATTTCCTTTTCACCAACTGGTGACCAACCTAAGAAAGCAATAAAGTTAAAGATTGCTTCGCTCAAGTAGCCTTGGTTCTTGTATTGGCTAATAAATTGCAGGGTTTCCTTGTCTCGCTTACTTAACTTCTTTCGCGTCTTTGGATTGTAAATCAACGTAATGTGGCCAAAGTTAGGCGGTGTGATTCCCAAAGCTTCGTATACGGCGATTTGCTTAGGCGTGTTCGCAATGTGGTCATCCCCACGTAAGACATCCGTGATATCCATCAAGTAGTCGTCAATAACAACAGCAAAGTTGTAGGTCGGCATCCCATTACTCTTTTCAATAATGAAGTCACCACCCATGTTGTCAGAGTTAAATGACACATGTCCCTTGATGATATCGTCCCACGCGTATTCATGATTGGCAGGCATGTGCAGGCGAACACTTGGCTTCAGTCCTTGTGCTTCTGCAGCTTGTTGTTCGGCTTCACTCTTGCCATACCAACGGCCATCATAATGCGGTGCTTCGCCTTTGGCGCGTTGTGCGTCCCGCATTTCCGTTAATTCTTCTTCGGTTGCGTAGTCCTTGTAAGCCAGTCCCTGATCCAATAGCTGTTTAATGTAACGGTGATAGAGGTCTTTTCTCTCGGTTTGGTGATAAGGCGCATACTTAGGATTAGGCTTATCTGGCCCTTCATCCCAGTCGATCCCTAGCCAATGCAAGTTTTCAATTTGGCTATCTTCACCATGTGGTACATTCCGCTTAACATCAGTATCTTCAATCCGTAGCACCATCGTTCCGTTGTAGTGACGCGCAAACAAATAGTTAAACAAGGCGGATTGGGCGTTACCGATATGCAGGAAACCAGTTGGACTGGGGGCATATCTCACCCGTACGTTCTTTCTCAATCCTGAATTTTCACTCACACTAATTCCTCCTCTATGCTCTTACATTTACTAACTATTATTCAAGTGCTGGCTTAGCTTAAAACTTAGTTGTGAACTGTCGTCTTGTTATCAGTATCCGCATTAGCGGCATCTTCTGTACCAAAACTGTGATTCAACCCATCAATAGCTAACTTCAAGTCATCCAAGAAATCATCCGCAATCGTCATGGTCATTGAAGGCCGTACAACGATCCGACTGATGGTAACATCGTCACGGTTCTTTGGTAGTGGGTAGGCAGGTACTTGCCAACCGTACTTAGCTAATTCAGATTCCAAATCATACAACGTCCACTTAACATTAGCGTCATCAGCTAATTTCCAGCAATTGATTGGTAATTGTGAACCGTCGACTAAAATGTCAAAGATCCCGAATTTCTTTAAAGCATCGGTCAGTTTCAGAGAAACCTTCCGAACATTTTGCATAATAGCCTTGTACCCATCTTTACCGAACCGGATAAAGTTGTAGTATTGTGCACTAATATGCGCCCCACTGTGGGAGAAGTTAATGGCAATGGAGTCAACCGTCTTGCCTAAGTATGGAACTTGGAAACGCATTTCTTCTGGCAGCGTATCAGCATTGTTGTGACGCCATACGATCCACCCTAAACCAGGGTAAACCATGCCGTACTTGTGACCAGAAACGTTGATTGAAACAACGTTCTTCAGACGGAAGTCCCAAGGCTTGAACCCGTCAACGAATGGGGCAAATAACCCACCGAAGGCAGCATCCACGTGAATGTGTACAGGCATTACGGCAGTCTTGTTGTACTCAGTAACTAATTGATCCAAGGTTTGGATATCATCAACTGAGCCAGTGTACGTAATCCCTTCAATACCGATAATACCAATAGTATTTTCATCAACATAACCCATAACACTATCCATATCCAAAGATACTTGATCACCGTTGATTGGCACTTGACGCATTTCAACGTTCCAGTACGTGCAGAACTTTTCCCAAACAACTTGGTAACCAGACATGATAACCAAGTTTGGCTTGTGGGTGTGTAAGTCATCAATGTCAAAGCCTAAGTCCTTGGCACGGTGCTTCCAACTGTGTAGTAAGGCCAAGCCACCTAACATGCAACCTTCAGAAGACCCAACTGTCGAAGTCCCGATAAAGTCATCGTAGATCTTTTCGCTTTCAGGAATGCCCCAAAGGTGAGCAATCATGCTAACACAGTAGTTTTCCATGGCCGCCGTCTTAGGGTACTCGGACTTGTCAATCGCGTTCGTGTTCAACGCGTTCTTCATTAATTCATCTGCTTGTGGTTCCATTTGCGTGGTGCAGAACGTTGCCAAGTTTTGGTTGGCTTTTGCTTCGTTCAACCGGTAGTGTTCTACCAATTGTGCGGCAACATCCGGTGCCATTGGGTGCTCTGGCAACGTGTTCGTTGGCAATGACTTGCCGGCTTCAACGCTACCTAAGAACGTCTTTTCTAAATCAACATCACTGATAATCTGCTGCGTTTCCTGATCCTGTTTAGTCATAATGTGTTGTCATACCTAGCATGCAGGTATGGCTTACCTCCTTAATAAATATATTTAGCTTACTTAGTTTCCTTTTCCAATGATTCATCCGCTGCGACACCTGGTACTTCATCAACATTGATACCCAATTGATTAGCCCACCGTTCATGGAACCGATACAGAATAAATGGTAAGACCAGCATAACCACGAACGCACTAATCAAGAGAATTGAGTACGTATGCTTGGACGCTAGTGACAAATCAGCTGGTGGGAAGAAAGTAACGACAAATCCAAAGGCTGACAAAATAAATCCTAAACCACCGTAAACGATCCGTAAGGTACTTGACTTAGAAGCCACAAAGCTTCGGTGAAGATCCTTGTAACGGAACTGTAAGACTAAGTAACTGATGAACATCAGCATGTACATCAAGGTGTACAGTGCCACCGTCAGACTCATAGCGATTTGGAAGGAAAGGCTCGACTTATTCCCCCCAGCACCAAAGGTCAACAGTGCACCAACGATAGAAACAATTACCCCTTGAAGAATCATGACATTGGTTTCAATGCCATACTTATTGGCCTTAGAGAACCGTGGTGGTAAGTAACCCGCCTTAGCGGCTTCAAACATCCCGGAGTTTGGACCAACTACCCAGCTGCTAATTTCACCAAGAACACCAACAGCCAGTAAGAATCCAGTTAATTTTTCAACAAAGACGACGCTGACGCCGTAATCTTTAACCAATGCACCGTACGCGTAAACGATCCCGTTGCTCAATTGAATTTGATCGTTAGGAATCGTCATGGCAATTGCCATACTACCGATAATATCGGAGCAAATAGCGGCGATTGCCAAGGCCATCATAACCTTCGGGTAGACGCTAGGCTTGTCCAAGTCCTTAACGTGAGGTGCAGAACCTTCTGCCCCCGCAAACGCTAGGATGAATGGCACAAACCCAACTAACACACTACCGCTCCAATTCTTAGGCAGAATCGTGTGTACGTTAACATCGATCATGGTTGGATTGCCTTTAACTAAATACATAATGAATAAGAAGAGCAAGAAGAAAACAGGAATAATAACGCCCAACGTGAAGCACCATTGTGCAATCTTACCAGTAACACTTGTCCCTCTTTGTTGCAGAGCAATCAATCCCCAGAGAATAACCATCATCAAAATAAATTTGACGAGCGGATTATCTGTGATGATTGGCAACCCAAACGTTACGGAGAAACAACCGATAATGAAGTACATCATCGTGTTCATACCCACCGTAATGTGAATCCATTGATAGAACAATGCCGACCAACCAGCGCGTTCACCTAACATATTCCGTGACCAAGTAAAGATACCACCTTTACTCCAGCCATCGATAGAGGCCATTTCCCCTGAAGTTCTCGTTACTGGTAAAAACCAGAGAATCCCAGCTAGGAAGAGGTAAAAGAACGCTGTCGGTCCTTGCTTAGCAAATGCCGCAAATCCGTAAACCGTCATGACCATGGAGGTAGTCATTGAAAATAACTGGAACCCAGTTATCCGGTTAGCTTTTTGCGTATCAATCTGCTGTCCAGACTTATTTTCATCCACTTTGTACAATCCCTTCGCATCAAATTGAAACGATTGACCGTCTCGCCATTGAAACGATTGTTAGCGTTTTCAATTTGAATATTGAATACTCGGCCGAGTATCGAAGATTACCCACAAAACCAGTTTGCAGATAGTTATTTTGTTAACAAGTTCAGGGTAATCCCCCGGCCCAAAATAGAGAATAGACAGTGAATGTGTTATGTATAAGAGTTAGACAGATAATACTTGTTGTTTAAATAATGTCAGTGCTTCATCGCTTATGCCATCAAACAGTGTACCCATTTGTTGCCTACTGACTTTACTGACACTTTCAACCAATATTGCTGGATTCTCTCGTAACCCATCGCGAAACCAGTTGCGGACTATACCTTGTAGCCCATATTCAAATAACAACAACCCAGACTGATCCTTAATTCTCAGCTGGGGACACACCTGCTGCAACGATTTTGTTAATTTAGTAACAATCAAATCGATGACTTGCAAGATAAAATCGTCCCCATACGAATACGCATGCGATTCACTAATGTGCTGAAAGAAGTTCTGATGCGTATCAATGTAGCGGAACAAACTTAGATATAACTCTAACCAATTAGCAGCCGTAACTTCTCCCACTAAGCGATTGGCATCCTGATACAGCTGATACTGCAAGCAGTCATACTTATCTTGAAAGTGGTAATAAAAAGTTTGCCGATTTACATGACTTTCTAAAACCAATCGTTTAACTGTGATTGCGTCAAATTGTTCATCTGAAGCCATTTTTTGTAGCGTCGCCCCCAGAATGTCCTTCGTTCTTGATTCCATACCCTCATCTCCATTTCCATAGGTTGCTCCAAGGTCAATTTTGCCCCGTGGCTATTCAATTTAGTATAGACACATTTGATGATTTGTATAGGATACTGGCTAAAATGAATTAACTCGGATAATTTTCACATTTTTTAGTAGTTTTTGGAAAAACTATCACCCCATAACGTCATCTCAGTTGTTAGCCAACCGTAAACCTGCGTAAAAAGCCGGTTTGCTTTCAAATGATTCTTGAAAACTAACCGGCTTTTTAAACTAAAATATGTCGAATTTTATAAATTAATCAACTAATGACTCACTAAATTGTTTTTGATGAACATTAGTGTTTAACCGTTCATAGGCGAAATTGTTTGTATGTGGTTTCCCAATTGCTGTCAAATTGACCGTTCCAATTTGGGTGAAGCCACACTTCTTAATGATGTGTTGCATCGCCTTATTTTGTGGATGGGTATCAATCCGCACACTCGCAAAGTGATCTGACTTTTCAATTTCCTTCAATATTTGACGGATCAAATTTTCAGCCACGCCCTCGCCATGATGCTCAGTCGACACCATCACGCGATGAATCGCTAAATACGCCGAGCCATCTGTCAGCCATTGTCCTGTCATAATTTGCTGATAGGTTGGATCAAGGCCTGGAACGACTGCCGCTGCACCTAAAATCTGATTTGCTTGTACCAACACGTAGGTGTGCTGGTGCTGTATGTCGGCGACTAATGTTGCGGTCTTAGGATAGACTCCTTGCCATTGATCAATTCCTTGCGCCGCTAAAAATTGCCTACCATCCCCAACCATCTTTAAAATTTGTGGTAAGTCGTTCATTTGTGCTTGTCTTAACAGCATGCCAGCACCACCTTCTAATTTATTTTAAAAGGAGGTATCTGCACAATCCCTGACGCTTCGCAGATACCTCCTTTTGATTGGGCTAGCTGGATTCGAACCAACGCATGACGGGATCAAAACCCGTTGCCTTACCGCTTGGCTATAGCCCAAATATAAAAATGACCCGTACGGGATTCGAACCCATGTTACCGCCGTGAAAGGGCGGTGTCTTAAACCACTTGACCAACGGGTCATACAAGTTTGTCAGCTAAGTTGTTCTTGCTTAACTCAACAAATACATTATGCGCCCGCTACTGCATTTCGTCATTATACAGAACGCTTGATTTGTCAAAAGAACCACTCCTTTTGACAATACTGCTGAGTTGTCTAAGTCAATTTATCCCGGCCTCACCTACAATTAACTTATTCCCTTAGAAGAAAGGAAGCGCATAATGGCACCCAATCAACTCTATTTATCTTTCAAAATCAGTCAGATTCGTCAACGCCGTTTTGCTGATAACTATTCACGCTTTACGCAGGAAATCATGACACTTACTGGAAAAAGTGTCGGTCGGGGTACGCTCATTCGTTGGGAAAGAGGGCAGTCCATTCCCCGACTTCCCTTCCTTATCGCTATTGCAGAATTAGGGGCGACTAGCTTGGACAACATGCTGAAACCTAGTTACGACCTCTCAACCACTGACGTTCCCCCGGAACTGTTGACACAACTGTCAATGGAGGGACTACAGGATGTTCCAGCGAAATTTTTTCAAATCCAAAATTATCCGCAAAAGCGTAGTGTTACTAAATTTTCTCGAGATATTTTTAATCAGTTTGGCTATCAGATTAGTACGACCAAACTGGCCTATTGGATCAGTGGGGACCATCGCCCCAACCCGCTTTACCTCTATCCATTAGCCCACATGGCAGATATTTCCGTCGACGAACTACTTGTTCACCCTTATCCTTTGGACTTAAATCGATGAGGCATCTTTAAGTATTGGAGGTCTAAACTCTTGGAAAATGTCCTAACAATTGCTGGTTCTGATAACTTGGCTGGTGGAGGGATTCAGGCAGACTTGAAAACATTTGAAGAACTCGATGTCTTCGGTGTTAGTGCATTAACTAGTGTGGTCAACGTTGTTCCTGGTGAGATTCATCCCCATACATTATCCTCGGAACTTTTAGCTGAACAGCTGGACGCCACACTATCTCAGCTCCCGATTCACTTTGCTAAAATTGGGTTAATTGGTAGTTTTTCTAATTTATTAGTTATTATTAAAAAACTAATGAATACTGATATTGAATTAATAGTTGATCCTGTTTTATTCTTCAAAGAAGGCACGCATCACTTTCAAAAACTCTACGCGGATGCCATGAAATCATTGCTCCTCCCCATTGCCTACCTGGTGACGCCCAACCTAGAAGAAGCTGCCTACCTTAGCGATACCAGTAAGCTTGAAACTCAGTCTGACATCCAACAAGCCGCCCAAAAGATCCAGGCCTTGGGCTGTCCCAACGTCGTCATTAAGTTCGGCAGTCGCTTTCCTGGCGACACCGCCTACAATTACTTGCTGACCGAATCTGGTGATTACTGGTTCGACACACCAAAATTAGCTGTTACTACGACTGACGGTGCTGGCTGTACTTTTTCCGCAGCCATTACGGCCTTGCTAGCGCGTGATTACTCCCTGGTGGAAGCTGTTCGCCTGGCCACACGCTTTGTTTACCTGGGCATTCAGGCAGGCATCCCCATCAGTCCACGCCTCGGTAGCGTTTGGCAGGGCGCCTACCGTCAACAAAAGGAGGTCCACCCATGACTCATGCACATCTCAAGCAAGACATTCTCGCCGCAATTCTGACCGCGATGACCGTCGCACTTTCAATCCTAGTCGTGATTCCCGTTCCTGCTACCAATGGCTTCGTTACCCTTTGCGAAGTGGGTATCTACACCAGTGCGATTCTCTTTGGCCCCAAGGTTGGCGCCATCGTGGGCGGCGGTAGCGGTTTTCTAATCGACATTATCACGGGCTATCCCGTTTGGTGTCTTTTTTCGCTAGTCATCCATGGTACTCAAGGATTTACCGTCGGCTACCTTACCTCCCAACAGCAACCAAGGCTCAAAACCTATCTGGTGCCGCTCCTAATTGGAAGCGCCATCATGGTAGCTGGTTATTTCTTCGCGACAGCTTTACTCTTCGGCTGGCCTGCTGGCTTAGCCTCTGTATTTGGCAATTGCCTACAAGTCGCTTTCGGCATGGCAGTCACGACCGCAATGGTTGGCAGTCTGCGCAAACTTGTACCTCATTCAATTTAAGAAAGGATTTTCATTATGATTTCAATTGACACTGTTGAATTTACCAAGCAACTTACCACTGACATTCAAAATATTCTCACCACCGCGCAACTTCACCGCGGCGACATCTTTGTTTTGGGCTGCTCGACCAGCGAAATCGTTGGTGGTCATATCGGTAAAAATTCCGATTTGACCGTGGGTGAACTGGTCATCAAAACCTTGAAGCACCAACTTGATCCATTGGGCATCAACTTAGCCGTTCAGGGTTGCGAGCACATCAATCGTAGCCTGGTCGTCGAACGTGCTGTCGCCCAGCAGCGTAACTTAGAAATCGTGACCGTGGTCCCTGCCCTCCACGCGGGTGGCGCCTGCTCCATCGCTGCCTTCAAGCAGTTCACTGATCCCGTCGAAGTCGAACACGTCACCGCTACGGCGGGCCTAGACATTGGCGATACAGCAATCGGCATGCACGTTAAATTCGTTCAGGTCCCCGTTCGACCAACCTATACCGAACTGGGCGGGGCTCACGTCACCGCACTCCGGTCACGGCCAAAATACGTTGGCGGACCACGTGCTAACTATGATCTATCAAAAATTTAACACGTTACTTGGGAATCAGTGTTTACCCGCACTGATTCTTTTTATTTGCCGTCGATTCCTTAAGAAAAAGCAAATCCCCCCAATTTAAGCCCAAAATTCAAGACAAATCCGGAAAAGTCAGTTATATTTGAGGTTCGGAGACTATCGAAAAGGAGAATCACCATGGCAGATGAAGTTGTGATTGTAAGTGCGGTGCGGACCCCCATTGGCAAATTTGGGCGGAGCTTGCGGGGGCTTTCGGCCGTTGAACTGGGCACCATTGCGGCCCAGGCTGCCGTTACGCGGAGTGGGCTCGCCCCTACCGCGATTCAACAAACGATTTTTGGCACGGTCCTTCAAGCCGGGCTAGGGCAAAATGTAGCGCGACAAATCGAACTCAATGCCGGTCTACCGGTCACGAGCACCGCAATGACCATCAATCAGGTCTGTGGCTCGAGCCTGAAGGCCATTCGGTTAGGCCAAAGCGCCATTCTCATGGGCGACGCCGACGCTGTACTCGTGGGCGGCACCGAAAGCATGAGTAACGCCCCCTTTTTAAACAACGACATTCGTTGGGGACAGAAATTAGGCCACACCACGCTGGTCGACAGCCTGGCCAATGACGGCTTGACCGACGCTTTTGGTGGCGAGGCCATGGGCATTACCGCGGAAAACGTGGCCGCCAAATACCACGTCACCCGCGCCGAACAGGACGCCTTTGCCCTACGTTCCCAGCAAAAAGCCACCCAAGCCCAAGCCGCGGATCGTTTTACTGACGAAATTATCCCCGTGACCGTTGGTGACACGACCATCACTGCCGACGAGGCCGTGCGGACGACCACATCTCTGGACCAACTGGCTCATTTGAAACCAGCCTTCAAGGCCGATGGTACGGTCACAGCCGGCAATGCCGCGGGTCTAAACGACGGCGCGGCAGCCATGGTGTTGATGCGCAAATCAGCGGCCCAAGCGGCGCACATTCCTTATTTGGCCACGTTGCGCGGCTACCGAGAAGTGGGCATCGACCCTGCCATAATGGGCTACGCACCGGTAACGGCCATCCAAGGTGCACTGGGACAAGACGACCTGACTATTGCGGACATTGACCGTTTCGAGATCAACGAGGCCTTTGCCGCTCAGTCCGTTGCCATTGCCCGCGACCTGGCCATCCCCGCCGACAAGCTCAACGTCAACGGCGGCAGCATTGCCCTCGGCCACCCATTAGGCGCCTCGGGGACCCGCATCGTCGTCACCCTCTTGCACGAGCTGATCCGCGCTGATCTACATCGCGGTCTCGCATCCATGTGCATCGGTGGCGGTATGGGCATTGCCCTAACACTCGAACGCGATTAGGCGCTGCCGACCAACAAGTCTGGTATAATGGCGTTAAATAGCTATGGTAAGGGGCGCATGCGATGTTAACCACAGACTTCGATGTTAAATTAAAACTGATCATCATGCTGGTCGTTGGCCTAATCGTTCTGGCCAGCATCATCGGTTGGCTGTTCCACCGCGACCACCACTACACGCGGTATTTTACTGGCGTACTGGTCGTCATGGTCGTTCAAGTCTTTATCTTGATTTCGCTATTCTTGATTCATCAATAATTCAAAAAAACGAGGACGGATCGTCATTGCGACGGTACGTCCTCGTTTGTTGTTAGTCTGGTAAATTCTGAATTTTCTTCACCGGTACTGCCAACAGGTCACCACTCGCCAACAAGTAGAGGTACTGGGCGACTACAGGTTTGCCCGTCATCTGCTTTAAAGCCGCCGCGTATAAATTGACCTGGCCGCCATACCGGTCCAGCAATTTGGCCTCACTCTGCGCTTTAGCCGCCACGTTGACGTGGTCCGTCTTGTAGTCAAACAGGACCACACCGGTGGGCGTCTCCAAATAGCCGTCCACGATCCCATGGACCAGCACCTGTGAGTCGGCTTCTTTAAAGTTTCGAAACAGGCTACGGGCCGGCATCAACAGGGAAAACGGCACTTCACGATGGAGTTCATCCGGCGCCGCCAAAATTTGTTGGCCCAGCTCACTGTCATAGAAGCGCAGGATGGCCGCCGGTTGAATGCGTTGCGCGACTGCGGCCGTTAACACTTGGTCGGCCACCAGTTGGTCAATGACCGCCTGCACACTCGCCGCAGTGGGTGCTGCGTGCACATCCAGCTTTTGCAAGACCAAATGCGTGGCGCTCCCAATTTCGGTCGGCAAGGGCTCACGCACGGTCTGGAGAAATTCCGGTCGGGCGAAGTCGTGTGTCACGAACCGGTGTCCCGTTTGTCCCGTAGCGCTGGCTTGATATTCGCCAATCGTGGCGTTGTCGGGGTCCTCGAATAGCCGCTTGGCTTCTGACACGGACTGGTACGCCGTGGTCACGGTCGCCGCCTGGTGCGGGTAATGGAAGTCCATGATGTGTTGGAACTGTTCACCGTCGACCGCCGTTGCCGGCACCTGTGCAGCGGACGCGCTGTTGGTCTTTAGCCAATCCACGGCCGCCGCATTAACGCTTTCTGTCGGCGCCAGCTCACTGGCCGTCGCAAAGGTCACGCTAAAGTTGGCGGGATCACCAGCCAGCCCAGAGAACGTCGCCGTCCCCTGGCGCAAATCGTCGGGGAATTTGCCATCCCGGACTAAGCACATGCCGATCCAATCCAAATAATTGGCCACCGTGCTCTTCTCCCGCAAGGTCGCATTCAAGACCAAGTCCGGACTCTGGTAGGCCTGTTCCCAAGCCGTGATTGCTTCAGCCTGCGTCTTGTGTGACCCCACGATGTACAACCGCGATTCGGCCCGGGTCAACGCCACGTACAATTTCCGCATTTCCTCGGCAAGACTGGCCCGAGAAATGGCTTGGGCGGTGACTAGTTTTTGCAGACTAGGTGTCTTGACACGACTCTCCGGATCCAGGTAGTCAATGCCAATGCCGCGTCGGCCACTCATGACGTAATTGCCCTGCTGGTCTTGTTTATTGAATTCCCGCGAGGCATCCATGATGAAGACGACCGGAAATTCCAGTCCCTTACTGCCATGAATGGTCATAACGGACACGGCGTCTTCAGCCGACTGAACCGGTGCACCGGCCAAATCGGCCTCGCGTTCCTGGAGTCGTTCCACGAACCGGACGAACTGAAAGAGGCCTTTGAAGCTACTCTTCTCATAGCTCTGCGCCCGTTCATACAAGGCGTGAAGGTTGGCCTGACGCTGTTCACCAGCCGGCATCCCCCCGACATAGTCCAAGAAGCCGGTATCCTGATAGATTCGCCAGATCAGCGTAACCAATTCGTTTTGCTGAGCCACGTCGCGGAAGGTCTGGAGCTGTTCCAGAAAATGACTGAGCTTGTTATAGACGTTCAGCTGAAAATCACTGGCCGTCGTGGCCGCAAAGGTCCGTTGGTAGTGCAACAATGCCTGATAGTAGTCGCCGGTCTTTTGGTTGATCCGCAGTTGGGCGAGTTCATTTTCATTTAAGCCCACGATGGGTGACCGCAAGACCGCGGCCAACGGAATATCCTGGTAGGGGTTATCGATAATTTTTAACATCGCCATCATGATTTGAATCTCGGTGGTCTTAAAGTAATTTTGCGCATCATTGACCACGACAGGGATTCCCAGACGGCGCAGTTCATCCGTAATGATTAGGTTATTGGTCCTCGTTGGTGTCAACAGCGTAATGTCGCCGTAAGAGATCGGCCGAACCTTTTTTTGGTCGCGGTCATAAAATGGCGTCTTGGTAGCCACCAACTCCTGAATCTTCTTCCCCACCAGGAGCACTTCCCCTTGATGCTTGTTGTCCACCTGAAATGTCGCATCAAGGGGTTCACCGTCCGTATCCGCAGCCGAATCGCCCTCGGTCAAATAGACCAACAGCTCGGCCGTACTGGTCACGTCCGGCGCCTGGTCATCGTAGTAGGTGGCGCCATACTTCAGCTGTGCCGACCCAGTATAGGCGATTTCGCCTAGTTCTCGGTCCATTAGCTGCTTAAAAATCAGATTGGTAAAGTCGTCCACATTTTTCATCGACCGGAAGTTCTCGGCCAGGACGATCAGCTGGCCATCGTCACCATCCGTGGCGTACCGGTCCGTCTTGTCCATGAACAAGGTGGGGTCGGCCTGCCGGAAGCGGTAGATTGACTGCTTGACGTCCCCCACCATAAATAAGTTGCCGTGTGGGGCTGGTTGAGCGATGGCCGTCAAAATGGCTTCTTGCAGACCATTGGTGTCTTGGTATTCATCAATCATAATTTCCTGATACTGGTCGCGCAATTGTGCCGCGACCTGTCGCGACTGGTCGGTGTCACTGGTCAAGATCTCCAGCGCGGCGTGTTCAATGTCGGCGAAGTCCAAGACGTGACGCCGCTGTTTTTCTTGACGATAGGCATCCCGAAAGGCCGTCACCACCCGGGCCAACTCCCCAACTAGTTCACCGGACTTGGTGATAGTCGTCAGGACCTGTTCTTCCGTCTGCAGCAGATAGGATTTCTGGAGCGCCGCCAACTGCTTACGGGCCGGGTCGTAGTAGGTACTCTTCAGCTCGTTATAGACCGGATAATCTTCATTATTTTTTCGGATATAGGGCATTTTCCCCCAGGCAAAGTTTTGAATCGCCGCGCGCAACGCATTCCAACTATCACCATCCACTAGATCTTGAATCTCTTGTACCTGGCCAAGTAGCGGGGTCAGATGCGCCTCTTGTTTGGTCAAATCCGCCTGCACGGCCAGCTGTTGTGCGCTGGTCAGGTCGGCCTTGACCTGCTGGAGTTGCTCAGTGAACAATGGCTTGACCCGCTGCTGATAAAAGGTCGTGCCGGTCAAATGGTCACTGTCCAACTGGTACGGTTGTGGTAACGCCGCCAGCCAGGCCGCTGGGTCCGGGGTCGCGTTGGCAAACGTATAGGTCTGTTGCACCAAGTCGGCTAGCCCCTGATCATTCCGGTCCCCCGAAAAGTTCTCGGTCAGCCGGGCAAACACCCCCGATTCATCATCGGCGTAGAGCTGTTCGCGCAGATCGGCCCAGACCTCATCCCGCAGTAGCGTGTTTTCCGTTTCGTCCGCTAGCAAGCGGAACACGGGGTCCTGGTCGATCACGTAGTAGTAATGCTGCAGAATGCGCAGACAAAAGGCATCCAGCGTACTGATGTCAGCGACCGGTAACTGGTTCAATTGGCGCAGATAAAATTGTTGCTGCTCACTATTGCCTTGATTGGCAGCCAATTCCTTGCGCATCTCGGTTTGAATCCGGTCGCGCATTTCCGCGGCGGCCGCCTTGGTAAAGGTCACGATCAAGATGTGGTCGATACCCATCCCGGCCTTGAGGTGCTCGATCACCCGCTGGACCAGCACCCGGGTCTTCCCAGAACCGGCCGAAGCCGAGACTAACAGGTTATTGCCCGTCTGGAAAATGGCTTGGTGTTGGCTTTTAGTATAGTTAAATTTTGTGCTCATCGGGGCCCTCCTGTCCTTGTTCTGCCTTGATTTTCGCCATGACGTCGGCTTTCTTTAACGCCGCGAGATCCCGGTAATTATTTTCCTTTAGTAAGGGGTCAAACTGCATGATCGACTTGTACGGCGAATACTGTAGGGCCGTGCGACTCTGTTGCCGGAACGGCGCCAGGTCCACGTGGCCCTCAAAGATTTCCGTGGCCGCGCGTTTGATCAGGCGTTCCGTGTGGGCTAGCAGTAATTTCAACTCCTCGGGATTCACAAGCAGCTT
This sequence comes from Levilactobacillus yiduensis, assembly GCF_024718525.1. NCBI lineage: Bacteria > Bacillati > Bacillota > Bacilli > Lactobacillales > Lactobacillaceae > Levilactobacillus > Levilactobacillus yiduensis. Next base: position 39,344 of record NZ_JAMXAZ010000014.1, on the reverse strand, counting down.
GCCATAAGAGCTGATGCCCTTCTTGGTCTTGCGCAGCCCGCGGAAGAGTAAGGAACTCCCGGTGAAGTCAGGGTCCGCGAACAGCGTGTCCAAATTGGTCAACAGGTCTGGGTCATCGAGTAACAGGCCCTGATACTGCTCCGCTTTCAACAAGGCATCCCCCAGGTCCGTCCCCAATACGTCGGCGGCCTTTAAAATCGGGTTTTGCAGGTGCAAGTACACCGCTCCCGCCAATTCGGCATCCTTAGCCGTCACGTTATCCAAAAGATCTGGCATATTCTTCTGGACGGCATCCAGATACGTCAGCATTTGCATGGCCTGACCGTAGTAGGCATCTTGGTAGCTGAACTTGTGCTCGGAGCTCTTGTAGTCCACGATGCCCAGGTAGGTCTTATCGTTGACCTGCATGGCATCCAGCCGGTCGATCCGGCCGCGGACTGTGACCTGGCGTTGCTTACCAACGTCAAAGGACAGCGCCGCTAAGCCTTGCTCGTCCCCCAGGCCAAATTGCACCTCGGTCCGCTTGGGCCGGAATTTGGTGCGTTTACTCTGTTCCTGCAGGGTCGACGCCATCCGCCGCATCGTCTTGATCAATTGCTCGCGAATGTAGGTCATCCGGTGGGAACTCTCCAGAATGGCGAATTGCGGGTTGGCCGTTGTGTCGAGAATCTTGGCAATGACCTCGTCCGTCATTTCGCGCAATTGCTGGTCGTCCATCTCGGCTAGATCAAGGTGCTGGCGGTTAACCAGCTTCATCAGGCCATCTAAGGTCGCGTGGAAGAACTCCCCGGTACTTGCCGGTGAAAGCTCAAAGACGTCGCGTTCCTGCAGTTTTAGGCCGTATTTCAGGTAATAGGCGTACGGGTTGGCATAGTATTCCTCCAACTTGGAAATGGAAGTATTGATCTTATTGCCATACAGTTGGGTCACGATGTCTGGCGTCAGTGACGTCGGCACGTTGCGGTAGCTGAGACTGCCCAGTAATTTGGTCGTTAGCTCACCATAATTGGGGTCCGCGCGCAACAGTTGTAGCACGTACAGCCAGGCATTAGACAGCGGCTTTTCACGGAGTTGACTGTCATGGCCGGCTTGGACCAGATGTCGTAGCGTGGTCCGCCGCGTCCCGATGAACGGTAAAATGTCGTCGTCCTCGGCTTGAGGAGTCGCCGCCGCAATTTGAGTGGGCAGTTGGAAATAATCGCGAATCCGCGCCACGTACGGCGAAATCTGCAAGCCATTGTGGTCCGCATCGCTGGTGACTGGATAGCTGAAAATCAGCTGTTCGCTACCACTCAAATAAGCCAGGTAGTTTAAATATGGCTCACCGGCCAATTGCGTTGCGGCATCGTCGCGGAGATAGCTATTTTCATCGACCTGCTGGAGCTGTTCACTCAGGTCTTGTCGATCGTTATCCGCCAGCAATGTCGTTGGCACCTGGTCGTCCGGCATGGCATCGGCCGTGGCCCCCATCAAGAAGGTAATCTTACGGTTATTGGCTTGGACGATCCCGCTTTCAGAAATCGTGACCTGATCTAAGGTCGACGGAATCTGATTGAATTTAGCCCCCGCAAACCCGGCCTGTAGCAATGCCTGGAAATCCGCTTGGACAAACGGGGTGTCGCCCAAAATCGTGTGGAACTCGTCTAAAATTTGGCAGAAGGTGCCCCAGGTCTGTTCGGGTTGCCCAGCCTTGACCAGGTCCCCCGCGTCAATGGCTTGGTCCCGCCAGGCCATCAAGCGGTCGGGCACCCCGGCATTGGCCAGAAATTGGTAGAGCACGGCCACGGCATCGGTGTAGGTCGCTGCCGCCTTGAGCCGGGCAAAGAATGGCGGCAAGGTTTGCTTGACGAAACGGCGGATCACGTTGATCTGCGTCGTCGTTTGCGCATCCTTAGTGGTTTGTACTCCGCCATCCCCCGCGGCGAAGCGGTTGAAGACCCAGTCCGCTTCCTGCGTCCAGCGGTGTTGGCCCTCGTAACCAGTCTTCAAGACCAAGTTCTCGGTCAGTGCCAGCGCTTGGCGGTAGGCTGTCAATGACATCGGCTTGCCATCCGCGGCTGTGGGCAACAATAATTCTGATTTCAAGACCCGAAAGACGTCGGCGTAGCGGTAGTTCTTACGCTGCACGTCAAACAAACCATTGAGCAACTCAACAAAGGGGTGGTCGGCCATTTGGACGTCGGCGTCATCAAAGTACGGAATCGCCTGTGCCTGAAAGATGGGGTCGATCACCGTTTGGTAGGCGTCCAAATGTCGTGCCAGCACGAGAAAGTCTTGGTAGCGGTACTTACCCGTCACCACCAATTGGCGAATCTGCGTGGCGACGCGCGAGACCTCCACGTAGCGGTTGTCGGCTTGGACGATCTGAATGTTGGTCGGCGTCACGGCTGCGTGGGCAGGCAAGGGCGCCAAGGTGTTACTGGCCTGCCAGTAGTCATCAAGTGCCTGTAGGTCGGCAGAGACCCGGGCTGATTTCGCCCGCTGGTCCACCAGCACGCGGACGTGATTGGCCTGGGCCACCGTGTAAAGTTGATGATAGGTTTTAGCTGATTGAAAGAATAGATTGGTGGTGTCTGGCAAGTCTTGCGGATACGGCTTATCCAGGTTCAAGGCCACTGTCACGCTGGCGGCTTGTTGAATCAAAACCGCCACCAACTGCCGCTCCTGAGCGCTCAGTTGCGAGAAACCTTCCAGATAGAAATGCGCATGGCTCAGGTCAACGCGGTGCGTGAGGTAATCGGCCAGCTGATTGAGCAGGTCGGTGTTTTCAATGTATTTGCCCAGCATCTGGGTCTCAAATGCGTCATAGATAATCATCAGGTCGTGCAGCTTGGCCTGCAGGTCGGCGTTGGTGCCCGGCAGTTGATCGATAGCGCTCATGAGGTCGGCGGCCGTGACCTGACCCACCTTGAATTCGGCCAATTGTGTCGTCAGTTGGCTGACGAAGCCGGGACGGTCAACCTCACCCCTGAAGATGGTCAGCTCATCGGCGTGGCTCTGGATAATCTGGTAGATCAGCATGTTGAGTCCGGCCGTAGAGATTCGGGGCAACTGATAGACCGGTTCATTTTTCATGAAAAACCAGGCCAATCGCGTAAACGAAAAGACCTGGACCTGCGTCTGGGCAAACAGCGGTTGGTCCGGCGCAATCTTGGCCTTTAACGCCGCCAAGACATCGACTTCCGTTTCAAACTTGATATGGTTCGGCACCAAATAATAGCCCTGATCAGTGGGCTGGTCCGTCACCTGTTGTGCCAGTGCCGCGACCATCGGCGCCCGGTGGTCCTGCCCGGCGCTTCCCAAAATAAATTGTAAACTCATCAGCCAACCTCCATTTTCGTTCTCGTCTTAGTTGATTATATTCTAGCATATCCGTCAGCAAAAGCGAACAAATGTTTGCCATAAATTTTGTGATATTCAGCAACTTTACGGGCCATTTTTCTGAAAGCGTGCTACACTGAATTATAATATTAAAAAATGGTGAGAAAGTGGGCTGGTATTATATGAAAGACAGTGCAGCAGTGCAGATTTTACAGGACTTGGTCAGCATTAATTCCGTCAACGGTAACGAGGAAGCCGTCGCGACCTATATTCAGCAGCTCTTCGCGGAGCACGGGATCGCCGCCAAACTAATTTCTTACGCTCCCGGCCGTAGCAACGTGGTAGCCGAAATCGGTGACCCCGCCAGCGATAACGTTTTCGCGCTGGCTGGTCACCTAGACACCGTGGCCACGGGCGATTTGGCCGATTGGCAGTTCGACCCATTTAGCGCGCATATTGCCGACAATACGCTTTACGGCCGTGGTGCCGCAGACATGAAGAGTGGCCTGGCAGGCATGCTGATCACCTTCATCAACCTTGCCGACGCTCAGGTCAAGCTCAACGGCCGGTTGCGGTTCATCGGGACCGTCGGCGAGGAAAACGGGGCCATGGGCTCACGGATGCTGACTGAACAAGGCCTCGCTGACGATCTGACTGGCATGGTCATCGGCGAACCGACCGGCGGCAACTTAGTCTACGCCCACAACGGATCACTGAACTATCACGTCTATTCTCGCGGGGTCGGCGCCCACAGTTCGATGCCAGAAAAAGGTGTCAACGCCATTACCAATTTGATCAAATACGTGACCGCCGAAGCTACCGAATTTGACGACGCCCCGGTCAGTCCAGAACTCGGGCCGCTAGTCCACAGCGTGACCGTCTTCAACGGTGGCGAACAAGTTAACAGCATCCCCGCCAAGGCCGAGCTTCAAGGCAACATCCGGCCGATTCCGGAATTCGACAACGCCGCCGTCATTAAGCGGTTGAACGAGACCGTCGACCGCCTCAACCAAGAAGACGGCGTGGACCTGACCTTGCACGTGGACTACAGCTTCAAACCAATCATCAGCGCACAGGATTCCCCGCTCGTCAAAACGACTAAGGCCATCGCGGACGCCGAATTTGGCCACCCCATCGACCTGCAAGTCATCCATGGCGCCACTGACGCATCGGAGTTCACCAAGTCAGCCAACACCTTCCCCGTCATCGTTTACGGCGCGGGCAAATGGTATGACGCCCACTCGCTGAACGAATCCGTCGACCTCGACGAATTCCGCCACGTCCAACACGTTTATGAACAACTGGTCAAGCAATTGTTGGCCTAATCTATCGCTACAGCAAAAAACGATCAGTCTCACGGGAAAATGTTCCACGTGAAACTAATCGTTTTTTTATTTGCCAACGACTCGCGAATCGTGCGCGCCAAAGTATTGTAACCCCGGCAGCGCCTGATTGTTCAGCAGTTCGCTGACCGTGACCAATTTGTACCCCTTGGCCTTGAGGCGCTTGATGATCGTTGGTACCGCGGCGACGGATTGCTTGTGAACATCGTGCATCAAGATGATGTCGCCACCCCGCGTGTCTTTCATGACTTCTTTAATATCCTTCTTGCTATTCAAATATGCCCAATCGCGTGAATCCACCGACCAGCGAATGATCGGCTGCTGGAGCTTGCGGCCTTCCGCAGCGGTAATGCTCCCGTATGGCGGCCGAACGTATTGCGGCAAGGTCTTCGTCGCTTGATAAATGGCTTGATTGGTCCGCAAGACCTGTTGCGCCGTCTTCTTGGTCCCAATGCTACCAAAGTTCGGGTGGTTCCAGGAATGGTTCGCCAACTCGTTGCCCCCTGCTAAAACGGCCCGGGCAATCTGCGGATAGCGTTTCACACTTTGACCAACCTCAAAGAACGTGGCGTGCACGTGGGCCTTCTTCAGCGTCTTGAGCAGGCGCGGCGTCAAGGTCTTATCCGGTCCATCGTCAAAGGTCAAGGCCACCATCTTGTTGGCGTTGATCTTCTGGGTGCGGTTAGCCTTGGGTAAGTAACGATTGGCAATCTTGCCCGTTAACGCGCTGTAAGGCACCGTGACGTGTGACAGCTTAAAACTGTTCTTCAGTAGCGGCATCTGTAGCCCCTTCTCGGCCAGTCCCGCCTTCTTCGTCATGTGGGTCGGCAACTTCACTTGATATACCGCTGGCACCCGCTTACTCTTAGACTTGGTCGTCTGTAAAATCGCCTGACGCGCCGCTTCCCGAACAGCTGCCAGTCGATGTGGATTTTTGTTGGTCAACTGCCCGTACGTCACCATTTTCATCGTTGCTTTAGCCTTCGCTGGGGCCACAACTGGTGCGGACCCCCAACCCAGGGTCAATGCGAACAGCGCCGTACCCAAAAGTAATTGCCAATACTTCTTCATGAGATCTCTCCTCCAAAAAAGATTTCTTCTCCCCTATCGGTATCTCCATCTTACCAGTTTTACGTGCGCAATAGCGGCTTGACGCGAAAATGTCACAAAAAAATACCAGTTCGCTTAGTCGCCGACATTTGGTGACTTTGCTGGCATTTTCCATGTATCGTTTAATGCTGTTTGCCATTAATCTTTTCCGTATAACTTGGTCAAATCACCTGTTGATTATGGCGGCCCCATTTCAACGCCTAACAAAAAGGCGACCAACCTAAGCTAGTCGTCTGAATCAGTCGCGTCTTCTGGCGGATTGATGGTTTGATGATTTTCTTGCAACACCGCATTCGTGTAGTGCTCCAGATCGGCCAAGACCGCCGCACTGTCACCCTGTTGTTGGGCCGCCATATTTTCGGCAACTGCCCAGCGCGCTAACGTGGCCGTGATGGGCACGATGTCTTGGATAATCGTCATGTCGGAGTCGTCTTGATGCTGGTCGCGAATCGTTCGGAAACTTTCGATATCCGTGATGAGGCGCAGGACTTTACCAGTCGCCCGTTCCACGGACTTAAAAATTACGAAGTGGGCGCGTTGATTGGCCTCATCCATACGCTCGCGAATCGCTTCTAATTGGTCTTGATCAATATTAATTGCCACTGCTTTCACCCCACTAGCTCTATTTTAACAAACATTTCGGCAACCCACGACTGAATTCCTCAGGTTTTGGCAAACTTTAATCAGTTAGCACAAACAAGATGGTCCGTGCTGGCCGCCTTACCGTTCGCCAAATGTGGACCGTGACGCTGTGGGAAGGACCGGTCGAAGCCCAAGAACGGTCTTCAACCTCGGCTGAGTCCAAATTCAGCTCACTCACGGCTACGTGGAGAATCACCCACCAATGTAGCTGAACGTTGCTATTTCAGCAATGTTCCTGCCAATTTTGTGACCGAGCACTGCTGTAACTGTGGATGTCGGGTGTGACCCAATTTAATAGTCATAATTTCTGTCACCAGCTTCACTGCTGGTTGGCGTTTATCAGCAGCATTGTCTGCCCTTCAACGCTGCCAAGAAACACTCCGACTGGTGATAAATCATCCCCGTAGCTGAGAGTTCGCCAAATATGAGCTCAGCCGTGGGAGATTCCTTAGCGGCACGATTCACGCCGGTTAGGGATCTGGCGACTTCGAGACGCGGTCCTTCGGCTCAAAGTCGAGGCGTCGAGACCGCTTCTTGGCTCGACCCGTCCGCCCACCGCGTTCCGGCTCATATTTGGCGAACGGAAAGCGGACAGCTCAGACTGTGTAGTTGTACGCACCTAATTTTCCTGCCAGCTTTAATCAGTTAGCAGATCGCCAACGACTGATAATCTGCGCCACCGTCAGTCATCAGCTGGACAGCGACCTGAGCGACTGTTTCACGTGGAACAGTCCCAGCCGGTACAGCCGCGCCCTCTTTGATGATCCGAGGGTCGCGTTTGGCATCGTCATTCAACGTTACCGGCCGCAAGATGGTGTACGGGAATTCCGCCTCGTCCACCAATTTGGCCGCATACCGTTGCTGGTTCAGGTATTCCTTGACGTCGGTGATGCCCGAGTAATGCAAGTCGCCCGTGACCTCCTGATCGACGCCGGCCGTACTCAACATCACGAACCGCGTCAACGTCAGGCGCTGGTGGTATTGCGCATCGAATAACGCCTCAAACGCCAGGTCCACGTCCATGCCGCTCAATGCCGAGAAAATAATGGGTTGGTCTTGCAGGGCCGGACCGTAAGTTGCCTCTTGCGTCAGGTCCCCTGTCAAAACCGTGACCTGTTGGGCTAATGCGGGCGCCACCACCTCGTCAGGCGCGCTTAAGAGTCGCACCGTCGCGTCGGCTTGCGTTGCCAGTTGTTGGGCGACCGACTGCCCGAGAGCACTCGCCCCCACGATTAAGTAAGTTGTCATTTTTCACCGCTCCTTTTCCTTGCCTTCCAGTGTACCAGAAAGTGGCGCTGGCTAACACCAGACCAAGTTATTTTTCACGCTCGGTGAAATCCGCTATAATAGGAAATGTATTTGAATCCGGTTTCACAACTTCATTAGGAGGGTCATGTATGACACACAAACAAGTTACGATTGGTAAATCTGATGTGCAGGCCACGCCACTCGGTCTCGGGACTAACGCGGTCGGCGGCTACAACCTCTTCCCCAATTTAAAAGATGAAGACGGCTTGAACCTGGTCAAGGCCGGGCTGAACAACGGTATCAAATTGCTCGATACCGCCTACGTTTACGGCCTGGGTCACTCCGAAGAACTGGTCGGCCAAGCCATGCACGACTTCGACCGGCACAGCTTTGCGCTCGCCACCAAGGGCGCCCAGGACTTTTCGAGCGGCGAACAGGTCATCAATAACGACCCCAAGTTCCTGACCGCCCAAGTCGAGGCCAGCCTGAAACGGCTCAACACCGACTACCTGGATATTTACTACATTCACTTCCCCGACAAGCAAACACCTAAGGCCGAAGCAGTCGGCGCCTTACAACGCTTGCGAGAACAAGGCAAGATTCGCGCGATTGGGCTGTCCAACTTCAGTCTGGACCAAGTCAAAGAAGCCAATGCCGACGGGTATGTCGACGTGGTCGAAGACGAATTCAGCCTGCTCCACCGCGATCACGAGGCTGATTTGATGCCATATCTCAAGGACCACCAAATTAGTTTCGTCCCATACTTTCCGCTGGCTTCCGGCCTGTTAACTGGGAAATACGATCAAGACGTCACCTTCCCGGCCGACGATATCCGCAGCCAGATCAGTGATTTTCAAGAACCACGGTACAGCCAAGCTCTCAAGGCCATCGACGCCATCCGGCCGATTGCGGACGCGCACAACGCCACGGTCGCCCAAACCGTCTTAGCCTGGTACATGCAAGATCCACTGGTCAGCGTCGTCATCCCCGGTGCCAAGCGCGCTGCCCAAGTCGAGGCCAACGCCCAAGCCCTGGACGTCACGCTCAGCGACGCGGAATACCAAACGATCGACACGGCCTTTTCTGGCTTTAAGTCCATCACCAGCGGCAAGTCCCTGGCTGATCCGGATTAACCTGCATCAAAACATGACTGAGTCTGGGAAATTTCCCAGGCTTTTTTTATTTTTCGAGATAATCACGAACTAGTCCATTATAAAATTATTTATAATTCGTGATTGCTTTTATTTTTAGAACGTGATAAGCTCTATAAGGATTGATTAAGAATAAAAACACGAACGATAGCAATAAACGTTCGGATTTTACATAAATTTGCCTTAAAGGAGCAATCATTCATGCAAAGAATCGCTGACTTTTTCCATTTTGAAGAATTGGGCACAAACTACAAGAAAGAAACGCTGGCCGGTTTAACGACCTTCGTTTCCATGGCGTACATCTTGTTCGTGAACCCGCAAGTGCTGGGGGCTTCCGGCATTAGCCAAGGGGCCGTGTTTACCGCGACCGCCTTTGCCTCAGCCTTTGGGTGCATGTTGATGGGGATTCTGGCCAACTACCCGATCGCCATCTCCGCCAGCCTGGGGATCAACGCCTTCTTCGCTTACTCCGTAGTCATCGGAATGAAGGTGCCTTGGGAAACGGCGCTGGCTGGTGTCTTCGTGGCCTCCATCCTGTTCATGATCCTGACGGCCTTCAAGCTGCGGGAAAAGGTCGTCGATGCCATTCCACGGGATTTGAAAATGGCTATTAGCGCCGGGATCGGCCTGTTCATCGCCTTTATTGGGTTGAGCCAAGGTGGCTTGATCGTCGCCGACAAGTCCACGGTCGTGACCCTCGGCTCCCTGCAAGTTGGAAGCACGTGGTTGACCATCTTCGGGTTAATCGTGACGTTAGTGCTGATGAGTGCGCGCGTTCCTGGGGCCATCTTCATTGGGATGGTGGCCAACTCCATTTTGGGACTGTCAACCGGCTTGATCGCTATGCCTAAGCAATTGGTCTCCGGTGTCCCAAGCATCAGCTCCACCTTCATGGTCGGGCTGACCCACGTTACTAGCATCAACTCCTTACAGCTGGTGGTCGTCGTCTTGACCTTCTTGCTGGTCACCTTCTTTGATACCACCGGGACCTTAGTTGGCCTGGCCGAACAAGCCGGTCTGGTCAAGAACAACAAGCTGCCACGGATCGGTAAGGCTCTGATGGCCGATTCCAGCACTATGGTCGTCGGTTCGCTGTTAGGGACGTCGCCGATGGGGGCCTTCGTCGAATCCTCTGCCGGTATCGCAGTCGGTGGTCGGAGCGGTTTCACTGCCATTGTTACTGGGATTCTCTTCATCTTTGGGGCCTTCTTCTCCCCACTGCTCGCGGTCGTGACCAACCAAGTCACTGCCCCAGCCCTGATTATCGTGGGTGTGCTGATGGCCCAATCCCTAAAGAACATTCACTGGGAAAAATTCGAAGTGGCTGCCCCAGCTTTCCTGATCGTCTTGGGCATGCCGTTGACCTACAGTATTTCTGACGGTATCGCCTTGGGCTTCATCACCTACCCGCTGACCATGATTGCGGCCAAGCGCGGTAAGGAAGTCGGCGCCATGATGTACGGGTTAGCCGTCGTCTTCGTCTTGTTCCTGTGGATCTTAAACGCTGATTAAGCTTCATTAACTGAAATCCCGCCGTTGGGCTAACTGCCTGAACGACGGGATTTTTTGTGCTATGCTGAGCCTTAAAGGAGCCCTGCCCATGACCCATTACGACCCACTCAAGCGGACGCTATTAATGTCCCTCCACCCGGAAAATGTGGCTGCTATCGTAAACCAAACAAAGATTATCGAGTACCGCCGGCGTTTCTTTAAGGCGGCCTTTCAAGCCTTCGTCTGTACGACCGGCCCGCACGGCGGCATCGCCCTATTTCTCGACTGCGACACGCCCATCGCCGCGGATGCCGACCACCTGGCGCAGCTAGGCCAACGCCTTCAGGGTGATACTTATTCGGAAATTTTTGACTACTTTCAACCCCGTAACACGGGCGTCATCATTCCCATCAAGACGGCCATTTCCTTACAATCACTGGACCGTCATTGGCTGCAACAGACCTTTCCCGGTTTCAGTGTCCCACAGGCCTATCTATTCCTGGACACCCCGGCCAAACAGCCTTTGCTAGATTGCCTACTGCATACACCAACGACGCAGCAGTGGACCCTGGATTGGACCAGTCGCTACGCCCAAATTGCACAACTCCTGACCGACTAAAACGAGAGTGGGACAAAAGGCGGTTAGCTGGCGAGCATTAAGGCTGGTAAGCGAATAATCCCGGGTTGGGATTGTTTGCTTATCAGTTTTAAGCGGAACCAGTTGCCTTTTGGCCCAGGTTTCAACACCAGATATTCGGAGACACAAAGGGCCTGAGACTTTTGTCCCAGACCCGTTTTTTCTGATCAACGGTCCGCCAACCACGACTGGTAAGCTGCCGGTCGCAAGACAGCCCCCATGATCATGGTGGTCAAATCCGTCAAGTTCTGCGGGGTATCGGCGTAAAGCCCCGACTGGACCCCGGCCGCTAAATGAAAGACTGGTCGCGCCAAAAAATAGCGGCTCAGGTTCAGATCAGCATTGCGCAAAACTTGCTGCGCGACTCCCGTTTGCAACAGCTGTTGGATCTGCTGATTGGCCTGGTCGTCGGCTTTCAATCGTAACTGGTGCTTTAGCTCCGGATCATCGAGTAAGACTTGCAGTGCCGCCACCGTTTCCGGATGATTGCGGGCAAAGTGGTACAGCGCGGTGATACTAGCCGCCAGCTGCGTCACCACTGACGTCGTTGCATCTAACGCTGTCACGACGGCCACACTCTGCTGATGGACAGTGTCTTGATAGATGGCCTCAAGTAATCCCTGTTTGTTGGCAAAATAAATATAGACGTTAGACTGCGGAATTCCCGCCAATTTAGCTACCTTGGTCGTGGAAAAATTAGCGAGTCCCCCCTGTGCCAAGACCGTGATTCCTGCTTGAATCAGGCGGCTATGCTTCTCTTCATCTTTAAGCTTCATTGGTAAGCCCTCACTTTTAGCATTTTCTTTAGTTTACCAGTTGACAAAAGATAAATCTATCTCTTATAATGGGGCCAAGTTAAAAGATAGACCTATATTTTAAGAAAGAAGTCTTCTCAATGAAATTCACCCTAACTGGTTCCCTTGGCCACATCAGTCGGCCCCTCGCCCAACAGCTACTGGCTGCTGGACACGACGTCACCATCATCAGTCACAGTTCCGACCGTGCCGCTGAAATCACTGCGCTAGGCGCCACCCCAGCAATCGGCAGTATTGCCGATGCGCACTTTCTGGCTCAGGCATTCGCTAGGGCCGATGCTGTTTACCTAATGATCACGGCCGCTCAAGGTGATGCTGACCTCTTTGAAGCCGGTCGGCAACAGGCCATCACTTATGCCACTGCCGTCAAAGCTGCCGGTGTCAAACGGGTGGTCAATCTGAGTAGTGTTGGGGCCAACCTAGGGCCCGAAGTCGGGGCACTACACATCTACAACGTGATCGAACATCAGCTGACGCACGACCTCCCTGGCATCAGTTTAACTTTCCTCCGACCTACCGCTATGTTTTACAACTTGTTCAGCAGTTTACCCAGCATTAAACGGGATCACACCATCTATACCAACAGTAGTCTGACCAAGAAGAACTCATGGGTCGCACCGGCTGACATCGCACCCATTGCGGCCCAAGCCTTGGTTGCGCCCCAGCCTGGCATCACGAGTCAATATATCGCTAGCGATGAACAAAGCTACAGCGACGTCGCCACTATCCTCGCCACCGCATGTCATCTCCCCGACTTGAAAGCCGTACAGATCAGCGACGAGGCCATGTTGCAAAATCTTTTGGCTAGCGGTGCGCCCGCAACCTTTGCCCGTCAGTACATCAAGATGACAGCCTTTGAGCGTGACCACGACTTCTACGCTGATTATCGCGCACATCATCCCCTCCTGGGACCAACGAAGCTGACTGACTTTGCCACCACCGACTTTGCCCAAGCCTATACCCGCTAGCTAAAAGAGAGTGGGCCAAAAGGCGGTTAGCTGGCGAGCATTAAGGCTGGTAAGCGAATAATCCCGGGCTTGGATTGTTTGCTTACCAGCTTTAAGCGGAACCAGCTGCCTTTTGGCCCAGGTTTCAACACCAGATATTCGGAGACACAAAGGGCCCGAGACTTTTGTCCCAGGCCCCCTTTAGTTGGTCCGCCGATGCTTACGCCAACGGGCCGCTAGCCAGTAACCGATCGTCAGGACGGCAAAAGCCAGCGTCACGTAATTTACACCATTGGCCACCTGCCACAAGTAGACCGACCACCCGTGCATTGTGGAACTGGTCCCCATGAATAAGTAGAGTAGATCTAGCAGAATGATGCCACCTAACTCTATACCGGGCCGAATATTCCCATGCCGCAATTCATGAGTATGCTGGGACCAAAAAATCAGACTCGCATTAAAGAGGACTAAGAAGACCCCCAGATGGGTGAAGCGCAGCCACCACGGTCCCGCTAAGGTCAGCGCCGTATAGCCAGTGGCCAAGTTTCCCACCAATCCTATGAGTAGTAGCCACCCGCGTTTACGCATACGTTTCTCTCCCCTTACTTAATGCTGGTAACGAATCAACCAGCGTAAAATATTAAACCCCAAAATACCCACCACGCAGACCAGACTGTCCAGCCCGAGAAATAACAGGGCCGTGGGCGGCAGGGTCAACACACCATCCAGCAGACTGACGCCCGCCATCAAGAGGACTAACCCCAAGATCACGCCCCGCGACCAGGTCCACCAGTTACGGGTAGGATTGGCGTCGTGTTCATTTAGCAAATATAGCCAATGCGTCGTCGTATCTACCGGCTGACTGTGGCCGCTGCCGCGGTAGTGATACCAGGCGTTACTGCCAATCAGACCGGCTAGTATGATGAATAGGATTCCCAAGACAGTCACGCGCCACGGCCAAAGCTGGTCCCAGTCTAATAGTGACAAGGCCAGTTGTCCCGTGATGAGGATCTGGAAAATATCGCCAAAAAACAATTGCCAGTAATCACGTTGTTGTTTTGTCATGCCTGACCTCCCCGTACTCGTGTGTAATGGCGCCACCAGCGCACCGCCCAAAGGCCAATCGTTCCCAACACGAAGCCGAAAACCACGATAGCCACCGTAAGTTTCACGGAGAGCTGCAGGTTGGCCGACCAGCCCAGTGCCGAGCCAAACTGTGTTATCACCAAATTAAAGAGGGCAGCGCCACACCAAAAACCCTTCGTCCAGTTCAGCTGGCGAAAGTCACCCTGCGGTTCATTGGCCAGGTACAGCCAGTGGGCCGTCTGCGACCAGGTAAAGTCGCGGGCATCTGGCCGCGGTCGCCAAAGACCCACGACCAGTAGCGCCAACACCGCCAGTAAATAGCCCCCAAATAGTAGCGACGATCCCCACTGATAGTACCACGCGCTCAGCCGCGGCTGACCCAACGGCACACTGTTGCCTAAGACCAGCAAGATAAACCCATTACTAATCTGCTGCAGTAAATAATCCCGTACATGTTTTGTCACTTGATTTCCTCCCCTGGAAATACCGACTGCCAACATTTTATAACCCGGGTTAACTCGGGCTATTTCCCCTAACTGTTCCCAAATTGATGCCGATGCTCAGTGGTAATCGTAACGGCTCTTTTGCAGGCATAGCCGTTTACTTAATTTCCAACACCAATGGGTATACCCCTACGATACCGTATTTCGGTGCGCTTGCAAAGGGAGAATTTTTTCATCGGAACGCGTAGAACGGTTTACGCCGCTATTTAAATATAACCCGGGTTAACCTGGCGTCTTTGTTCCGTTTTTTTTGCGCAAGGACGCTATTACCGCCACAGCAAAAAGGACGGCTAACACAGCCGTCCATCCCATTTTTCAGTAACGCCCAGCGTAGATTTCAAATATAACCCGGGTTAACCCGCCCTCACAACCAGGTCCCCAGCGCAAACAACAGCGGGTAGGCCACAAAGAACAGTGAGGCGCTTTTCACCATCGTCATGAACGTCCGGTGCTTGTCTTGGACCGCAAAGAAGGGCCGCATTCCCCGCCACATCACGGGCAATAACAGCACCGCCAACGCCGTCCAAACCGGCGCAATGCCCAGTGCCACGTTCACCAGCGGCCACAGACTGCCCACCACCACGACCACTTGGATCAGCCGCACGGACCCAGGCTGGCCCAGGTAATACGCCAGTGTGTAGCGGTGATTGGCGATGTCTTCATCCCGGTCGGCCGTATCATTGGCCATCTGGAGTGTAAAGAAGATCAGCGTGAGTGGCAGGCACAACAGGAAGGTCACGCCCACCATCGACCAGGTCAGCGGTCGTTCCCCGTAAATGGACACGTAGACACAGGTCAGCTGGATCAAAAAGGCAATCGCTAAGGCCACCACGATGGCTGAAACCGGCGTCGCGTTGATTGGTCGCGGTCCCGCGGTGTAAAAGATACCAATCAGATAGCCGACGGCACCAAACACCGCCACCGGCCAACCGGTCCGTAAAACCAAGACCACGCCGGGCACAGCGGCCAGCGCATACAAGCTCCACGCCAGCCGGGCCACCCCGGTTGCTGGCAACGCAAGTCGGCCGACCGGATTGGTCTTTTGCGCGTACCCCGCCCGGTCATGGGCGTGTTGATAATCATAATAGTTGTCCGCCACATTGACGGCCAAATCAAAGATGAAGACGACCAGCAGACACAACCCGACATTTAACCAGTTCACCGTTCCCGCATAGTACTGGGCAATCGCTGCCCCCAAGATGAACCACATCACATTGAGTGGCGCCGTGTAGATCTCCGTCAATTCGTAGAACACGGGCCACGTTAACCACCGTGACATTGTAATCACTCCCCTAAAAGTTTTACTGCTTCTCTAGTGTACCAAACCACAGACAAAATGGCGGCCCTCAAGTCTTGAGAGTCGCCATTTTATCTGGTTTACGGTCGCCGCCAATACCGCCAACCGACCTCGCTCAGTAATACCAAACTACCGAGCGCCGTCAGCACCCAACCGAGCTTGAGGCCGGGCGTCTGATAGGTCAGTTGAATACGGTGGGTCCCGCTGGTCAGCCGAGCCCCAACAAAGCCGTCGTTGACCACCAGCGTGGGTGTTGTCCGGCCATCGACCGTCAAGCGCCAGCCGGTAGAGTACGGGATCGACGTGGTCAGCACACTGGTCTGGGCCGTTGTCAGGTCACCGGTCACCTGGTTGTTGGTGACCCGCTCGTGCTGCAGGCCGCGGCGCTGTACGCGGTGGACCTGCTGATCATAGGTCTTGCCAAATGGTACGGCGATCAACCGGGCAGATTTGAAATTGATCTGCCGGGTCGCGTTGAAGGTCACATCTACCGTTTTACGCAACTGCTTCGAGTAGCCCAAGTTGAGCAAGACGTGTTGCTTGGGCTCGTAGTCGGACAGGTTATCGATGCCAAATTGGGAGAAGGTCTTGGCCGCATTGCGCGTCTTGGCCGTGACCCAGTAGTCGCCCAAATCCGGATTGCGCGTCGCCGTCCGCCAGGCATTTAGCTTGGTCAAATCCGAACGTGGCGTGGCCCCTAGGACGCTGGTATTGTCCTGAGCTTGCAGCTGCCCACGAGTGGTCAATTGATCCGATGTGATGCCGTCTAAGGCCAAGTACAGTTCCGTGCCCTGAGCGCGCTTGGGGTGCTTGAGCGTCAGCGTGTAGCTGATGGGCTGCCCCTGCGCGTCGCTAGCCAATTGACGCAGGCCGTTCGCGTTAGCTTGGGTGGTCCGTTTTAAGATGGTTTGGTTCTGCGTCAAGACGTTTTCTAAGGCTTGACGATGGCGCTGTAGCCCCACCATTGGACCGTATTGCTGGACGTCGCGGCGACTGATCAGGCCGTTCTTATCGACCGTCAGCTGGGGCGCCTTGATCGTTGCCCCATACGTTGCTAGTTGTTTGTCATTGAGCCCCGTCTTTTGGCCCGCGACCGCCTGCTTTAAGCGGTACTGAATGACCTTGTTGGTGCTGTCGATCACGGGGAGCGCATCTGGGGTTACCGTGTAATCCAGCTGACGCTTGGGTGAGCGGTAGCCAGCTGACTTCACCCCGGTCACAGTCGTGGGGGTTACCGCCGCTTGGGTCAGACTGCGTTCACGGTCCACCCCACTGAGCTGCCGCCAGGCCGTCGTCGTGAGGGCTTGTGGTTGCGTATAGACCAGCGGAAAGGCCAGGTTGGTGCGTAACACCTGGGTCCCTACCCCGTTAGATAGCGCGTACACGGGCTTTTCCGTGAAGACCTTTCCCGCAGCATGGTAGCCGTACGGGAGGGCCTGATGCGTCGCCACTTGATCTTCCCGGGCGAACAGCGTCTTGACGCCGAGCAGTTGATTCAGCGTGGTACGGCTATCACCTTGGCCAATGGGCGCGTTCATCGCGTACTCAGAGTTCTGCAGGTCACGACTGAACTGCCCCACGTAACCATTTTGCACGGAGAAGTACGACATGACCCCGTTCAAGCCGTGGGTCATGGTCATATTGTTGCCGACCGTGCGAAATAAATTAAAGTTCCGCGTGGCGTCGACCCGGCTAAAGGTGCGGTCGCGCTTAGCCACAGTCTGGGCGCCGTCAAAGTAATCTTGGATGTAGCGCGTCGCATCCCCGCGGCGCAGCTCTTGGGTCGCCTGTACCCCGGCGTTGGGATCGTAGTACCCCCAGGCGTTGCTGACCAAATTTAGCCCGACCACGACACCCACCAGTTCCAGCGTGAGCCGGCGAGGCGCTTGAATCATCAGGATCGCCGTTAACGCCAGCAGTAGGCCGTAGGTGATGAGGTCCCGGGCGGCATTACTGAAGATGAGCCCGTTACTCAGGTAGACGACGGCGAGGAGTCCGGCCGCACTACCAGCCAACCACCAACGGTCACGGGGCGTCAATTTCCCCAGTTGGTCGGCCAAAGTCATGGTCGCCAGGCCAAACGGCACCGCCGCCAGTAAGATCCAGCGATTCGATGGCGTTGAAAAGACGTTGAAGACCGCAGCTACCGCCGGGATGCCCAGGGCCACCACAATGGCGACCAAGGTACCGGCCAACCAGCGATGACGCCGCCAGTGAACCAACGTGTAGACACACCCGAAGAAGGTCAGCCCACTCAATCCCAGCACCGACCAGTAGTTCAGCGTGTTCCCCGTGGTCAAGATGGCGTTGCCCAACGTCAGGTAATAGCCCAGCGGATAGGTCACCAGGCCGTTGGCAAAGATGGCCCCGGTCCGCGTGGATTTCAGCATCATCAATAATGAAGGCACCAGCAAAACGCCAGAGACCAGCATACCGGTCGCGGCCGCGGCGAGAAAGCGCCCAATCACGACAGGGAGCCGAATGGCCAGCGTCCCCTGCTGTTTCACGTGCAGGTAGTGGATCACGGCATAAATCAGGCTGCCCAAGCCGAGAATGTAGGCGAAGTAAAAATTACTCAGAATCGTGAGCCCGGTCATCAGTGCCAGCAGCCCCCACCCTTTGCCGTGGAGAATCCGGTCAATGCCCACGAATAACAGTGGCAGCCAGATCATCGGCAACAAGAAGAACGGGTGATGGACCCCAACCATCAGCGAGTAGCCGGTAAACGCGTACGTCAGCGCCCCCAACAACCGACTGCTGGGCCGAAAGCTGTAGCGTTTAGCCAGCGCCAGGAACGCCAGCCCACTGGCATACAGCCGCAACACGATGCCCCAACCGTAGCCAACTTCTAGCAAACGCGTGGGCAGCAGCGCGACCAGGTAGGCAAACGGATCGCCCAACACGTAATAGGCCAAAGTCGTGAGTTTGTCCGCCCCTAATCCCAGCGTCCACGACCAGCCGGCCAAACCGCCGAGGCCTTCTTTGACCAGTAGGCGGTGGAGCTCTAAAATCAGCGGATAATGCTGCGTGACACCATCCATATACCAAATCATGGTCCGATTAGCCAGGCCAAACACGCCAAAACCCAATGCCGCGATCACCGTAAACGCTAGGGTGTACAGCCCCCACAGCGGCCACTGGCGGTGTGCGATTTTCATGATGACGCCTCCAATTTTTTAAATGATTTCAGTTAAGTTAGTCTTAACTTACACAACCACCCGGCTTCGTGTCAATGCTTCTTCCCAGACAATACCGGATTGTAATGTTTCACATGGAACATTTTGCCAAATCCCGTGGTTTGCGGTACCCTTATGTATGCATCAAAAAATTGAATAACTAGCAAAGGAAGGAATTTCTCGTGAATTCTAAGAAAAGTTTTCTGGGCATCGACGACACCCGTAGTATGGTCCTCGCTGCCCTGGTAGCTGCACTCTACGTTGTTTTAACAACGGTCTTGTCAGCCCTGAGCTTCGGCCCCTTTCAGGTCCGCCTGTCGGAAATGTTTAACCACTTAGTCGTCTTTAACAAGCGCTACATTGTCGCAGTCACCTTGGGGGTCTTCATCTCAAATATCATCGCCTCGCCGTTTGGTTTCCTGGACATCGTGACCGGGACCGTCCAAACGCTACTGGCCTTGCTGGTCATGTACTGGCTCAGCAAGTTCGTCCACAACCGCATCGCCCAAATGGCGGTCAACACGGTAGTCGCTGTCTTCTTCATGTGCATGATTGCCTGGGAGATCGCCATCGTGGGGAGCGCCGCCTTCTGGCCAACTTTTTGGGCCAACTGGCTGTCCATCGGCTGGGGCGAACTCGTCAGCATGGTCGTTGGTGGGGTCGTGGTCTACTTCTTGAGTCTCGCCATTGATTTTACGAAATAGGTGACGCGATACAACTAGGATTTCACCAATCAAATAAGTCCTTAAAATGCCCCGCAGTCGGTCGACCGCGGGGCATTTACTTTACTGTCTGTCTATCCCAGCGGCTTAGAGGGCACTCCCATTTCTCATGTCAAATCAGGAAGAACCCCCTCGTTCAGTAAGACGGATTGCCCCCTTACTGAGCAAGCGACTTAACCAATCGTTCCTTAACGCGATTGTTAAGCCATTTCATTGTGTTTGCCGCCTTGCTCAGTTAATATAACACTTGTGGATGGGGGCGGTTGTCCGGTCTCATCTATGGATTGCATTGGCACCCCTAACTAGTCAAACCAATTCAGCAAAGAACCATTTAACCAAGCATTTGCCACTGCCCCAGCAACGCTTTCGCTGGGGTATTTTGGTCTAAAAAAGAAGCCTGGGCACTTCACCCAGACTCCAGCGACTCAGACTTTTACGACACTAAAGGGCGTCACTGCCGCCCGACCGGGATTCCGGCCTCAATCCGGGCCACCAGCGTCCACCACTTTAGCGGCTCCATCATAACATCTGGTGTGACCCGGACCAACCAATCTGCTTCGTGCGAAACCTGACCCGCACTATTTTCCCATGCCACACAGATTAGGCGCTACAAGATTGGGGACAACAACCGTGAAGCCGTCTGTTTGAATTTCAAATAAGTTGATTGCGCCTTGAACTTTTCCGGTGTGATCAGCTCGCTGTAGCGCATGTCCGCCTCGTAGATTTCCTCCAGTTGCGTGGCCACTTGCGGGTCGTAAATAAAGGCGTTGATCTCGAAATTCAACTTGAAACTCCGATAATCCATATTTGCTGAACCCACCGAGGCGATGCGGCCATCAACGACCATCGTCTTGGCGTGAATGAACCCGTTGTGATAGAAGTAAATCTTGACCCCATCATCGGCCAACTGCCGGGCGTAGTACTGCGTGGCCCGGTACACGAAGGCGTGATCCGGCTTGTCTGGAATCATGATGCGCACATCGACGCCAGCCATGGCCGCGATCCGCAGGGAGTCCAAGACGCTATCATCTGGAATCAGGTATGGCGTCTGGATCCACAAGCGCTTTTCGGCCGTCTGAATCAGCCGCATGTAGCCCATTTTGATCTGTTGCAGGTCGGAATCCGGCCCACTGGACACGATCTGCAGGCTGGTCGCGCCCTTGACCTTGGTCAGCGGGAAGTATTTATGCTCGATCCGGTCATCCTTGAAGGGATGGTCGCGGTCGGTGGCGTTCCAATCCAACATGAAGCGCGCCTGCAAGGAGAAGACCCCGGACCCCACGATGCGTAAATGGGTGTCGCGCCAGTAGCCGAATTTTTCCTTACGGCCCAGGTACTGATCGCCGATATTAAAGCCACCGACGTAACCAATCTGCCCGTCAATCGTCACAATCTTACGGTGATCACGGAAGTTCAGCCGAAAATCGATCACGGCTGAACGCGTACCCAGGAAGGCCTCGACGTGCCCACCGGCAGCAATCAAAGGCTTGAAGAAACTCTTCCAGGTCCCCATCGACCCCCACGGATCATAGATGACCCGGACCTCGACGCCAGCGCGCGCCTTTTTAATCAGGAGATCCAAGACGTCATTCCCAATCCGATCGTTATAAAAGGTGTAAAATTCAATATGAATGCTGGAATGGGCCCGCTCGATGTCTTCTAACATCAGATGGAACAGGTCGTGGCCATCCGTGATGACCCGCACCCGGTTCTTCCGCGCAAGAAAAGCGTGGTCGGTTTCCATAAACATATTTACCATATTAATGACCGAGTGACTAATTTGGTCAGACGGCATAATTTCATCGCCAATTTCTTCGCGTTGCTGGTTCAGCCGTTCCTCTAATTGAACGGCGACCTGCCGCTGCAGGCGAAACATCCGGCCCTTCGGCAGTTTCCGGCCGATGAAGGCGTACGCAATGAAGCCGACGACGGGCAGGAGTACCAACACCAGCATCCAAGCCCAAGTTGCCGCAATATCGCGTTTTTCCCGGAAGACCGTCACGAAGGCCAACGCCGCGTTGACCACCACAATGATTTCCAGGATGAGCATGTAATTCACGTTCACGTGTAATACCCTCCTCTAGGTCTCTGTGGTTTTCATCATACGCTAAATCGCTGAAAAGTCTTTACTTTTCCTTAATTTTTTCAGATAATTTTTAAAAAATTTCATCGGGAGATGGTTACATGCTGCTTCACCTCACCACCTTAATTGGCGGCTTACACGGCACCAGTCCACTACGCGTCGTCCACTGGCTCTTTCGCGACAATCCGGCAATCGGCCTCATTGTGCTGGCCGGAATTATTTTGTATAGCATCTACCGCTACATGAATCGGCGGTAACTTTAAAGGAGAGTGGGCCAAAAGGCGGTTAGCTGGCGAGCATTAAGGCTGATAAGCGAATAATCCCGGGCTTGGATTGTTTGCTTATCAGTTTTAAGCGGAACCAGCTGCCTTTTGGCCCAGGTTTCAACACCAGATATTCGGAGACACAAAAGGCCCGAAACTTTTGTCCCAGGCCCCTAATTTTCACCCCTTAAAAGCTGCTAGCGGGATTGCCATACTGACTGGTCCCCGTACTATAGTTGATTTTGACGCCGGCTTGGATATTAAAAATATAGACGTTATAAGAAATACCGGTATTCTTCACAGATTTGGCCTGCATGTGAACACCCCGTGCGACCAGCTCATTGCCCCGAAAGACGGGCTGCACCTGGTAACGCACGTAATCATTGGGGTGGCTCTTCAGGTAACTGGCTACCGGATTTTCATACGCCGTCATGCCAGGGTCGTTCAGCGACCGGGTCCCGGTCATCAAGTTTTTCAAATTGTTGTTTTGCCCGGTCAACTGATAGCCAATCAAATGACTACGGTTATATAGGTAGCCCTTCTTGCCGTTGACCGTGTAGGCCTTGTTCTTCCAACCAGTGGGACTGACGTACAGCGGCTGCCGTTTAGCCGTGGGCATGGTACTCTTGCTCAACAGCGCATTGGCCGTGGTCACCCGATTCAGGCTGTCCAGGTCGCCATACGTGGCCCAGGCGCCCTTCTTGGTCGACAGCTCGGCCGTGGTGAAGGTCGGCTTGTTGTGGTTGACCGCCACGATTTGGGTCCCGGTGTATTTCTGGTCAGCCAACGCCTTGGTGGCCACAGACTGCTTAGGCGTGGTCGTCGCTGAGCCCGCGTTCTGACTACTACTGGAACTGCCCACCAGGCTAGTCGCAACGTCCGTAATCTTACGGGCAGTCGGATTGCCCTGGCTGCTCAATGCCCCCACAGCCCCAATCAAAATTACCGCAATCGCTGTATAGATGGAGACTTTCCCTCGACGACGCCCCCGATATCGTTTGCTCATTTTCCTCTTCCTCTCATCTCTTCTAAAGTGATAGCTCTAGTTTACCAAAAGAACATACGTTTGTCTTCTTTTATTAGTTATTAATTATTGATTTTTAATAACTAATAATGATTATTAACGACTGTCACCGCAACTTAACACTTTTTTAACTGGGTACAACCGATTTTACCAGTAACCCCATGCTATACTAGTCATATAGAAGTAGGCGGTTTGTGTGTCGCGCACAAAACTGTTATTATTTTGGATGAGGTGATTGAGATATGAAGAAATCCCGTATTTTTGCCGCCGCTCTGAGTCTCGTGGCCATCATGGCTGTGGGCTTAGCCGGTTGCAGCTCAAGCAGTCAGTCCGGGAGCAATCAACAAGCTAGTTTTAAAAACAAAACGACGAAAAAGTCAGACGTGAAGTCCACGTTAACTAGTTCTAAGCAACTCTGGTACGTCACGGGTTCCGTGAACGCCAAGAGCAACTCCGGCCTAGAAGCCTACCGTTTCAACAGCAATGGTAAGGCCACGGTCTACAACGTCAACAAGATCTACAAGTCTTACAGCGCCGCTAAGAAGGACAATGCCTTGAGCAAGGTGGGCACGCTCAACACCACCTTCAAGACCAAGGGTGACAACACTGTCATTAAATTCAAAGGGAAGCTGTCTGACATTCCAATGACGCAAAAGTTTACGGTCAAGCAGACGTTGACGGGTAAAAATAACGCCGCTAAATTAAAGGTCGCCGGTTATCACATTAACCGCGACGTTGACAATGACGTGACGAAAGCCGTCTTGGTTAAGGTTGCTGAATAATCTATCCGCAAACGGTGCCGAACTTTTCGGTGCCGTTTTTTTCTTGGGAGGAACCCTATGATCAACAAATTTATCCCGTGGGGCGGCGGCCTGCTAGTGCTCGGCGGCGTCTTACTTTACCAACAGTATCGTCATCTCAGTGGCATCGTTATCTTGGAGACCGGTCTACTGGGCATCGCCGTCATTTTGGGGCTCTTGCATCTTTGGAGCCTGTGGCGGAATCGCCGTTAGAAAAAATGGTCCATTAACTGACAGCGCTTTCTCTTTGGGGTATGATAGGGCCAAAGGAGCGTGACGATATGTTTAAAGACAAGTTAGCGGCCCCACAAGTGTCGGCCGAAGAAATGAAGGAACACCGCGACCGTTTTTCTGCATTGATTGCCGAGTATCCGTGGCTGATTCCCGCCACCGTTTCGCTGGAAATCATTCCAGTCACCGTAATGATTCATGGCTTCTGGAAGAACCGGCAACTCAAGAAGCAACTCCTGATTGAAAAGGAACATACCAAACAACGCCAGCTCGGTGGCGGCTGTCACCACGGCCACGGCGGCCATTGCCATCACCATCCGGACGGTAAGCCCCAACTGTTGGCTGGTCCCCATCACGGCCATCATCGGGACTAAGGGCTCTGTGTCAAAAAATCAGATTAAATCTAAATGGACTGGGCAATTGACCGCTCAGTCTATTTTTCTTAATAAAATCTTAATATTTAAACCAATATGCTAAAACTTATCAATAACATCAGAAATATAAATTTATCTCGATGACAATGACTTAATATCTCTGATTTTATATAAAAATATGCCTTAAACGATTAGAAAAAAGTAATCCAACCCCCGTTCAATTGCCGGAATCATCGAAAAACGATAGTCATTAAGATGATTCTAATGATAAGCATTATCAGACTATAAATTTTCTTCACAATTTCTTCACAATTGCCAGCTAGGATACAAGCATACCAATAAAAACCTATTAACCAACCTTTTTTCATTTTATTCACCAAATAAAATGAACGGCTTGCCCTAACCAAGCGAGTCGACGCCGTCCTCTAACCAGGGACGGTTTTTTTTCGTCAAAAAAAGTTTGGGAAAAACCACCCAAACTTCGCTCACGAGCTTAACTAGCCGAAACCCGCGCCTAATTCTCTATTGCCAATCTATCTAAAAATCATCAGTAATGCCGCTGGCGTCCGTAACAGGTACGTCGGCTTTTCGGCTTTCACGGAAGCCGGATCTGCGGCTCCCCACATCGCTGCGGCTGTCGCGATTCCCGCGTTATTGCCCATCTGCATGTCGTATTTGGCATCGCCGATCATGACGCTTTGTGCGGGATTCAAGTTGAAACGGTCCAGCAGGCTCAAGATGCCGTCCGGCGCTGGCTTATAGTGCGCCACGGTGTCTGACCCACTGATGGCCTCAAAGGTCTGACCCAGGCCAATTTGGTCCAAATTTCGCTGCAAGGGAACCGAATGCTTGCTTGAAACAACAAACAGCCGCGCGCCCCGCTTCTTGAGGGCGTCCAAGGTCGCTGCCATGCCGTCAAACAAGGTGATGCCCAACTTCTCAGCCTCGTGGTACTGCGCACGAAACTCCGTGTACAGCTCTTCTAAGGCGGCGTCACTCAAAGACTCCGTTGCCATTTTGGCAAAGGAGACTTCAATCGGCACGCCCATGTAACTCACGACGGCATCACGACTAGGAACCGTTAATCCCTTGGCCGCGTATGCTTTTTGGGTCGCCAATACGGCTACATCGCGGGTATCCGCGAGGGTACTATCAAAATCAAATAAAAAGTTGTGCATCCTATCACCTCATCAGTTTGTCTCGTCAGCGTCTGCTTTAATTCTACGCGTTATGTAGCGGTGATTACCAGTCCTAACCCATTTTTTACTGAAATTTCTGCCGAGATGTTTCACATGAAACATTGCCTAAAAAATAGCGTGGGACGAAAGGCAGTTAGTTGGCCCAGGCTTCAACACCAGCTACTTGGAGATAACAAAGGGTCTGAGACTTTTGCCTCAGACCCTTTGTTATCTCTGAACTTCTATTGCTGAAATCTGATTAAGCTAAGGAATCCCACGGTGCCAAAACGTGTGGCTCCGCGTTCAAGAGTGCTTGTTGGGCCGACGTCAAGAAACGCTTGTGGACGACAACTTCATAAACGAAGTCATCGAGCCATTCATCGGTCATCACGAAGTACCCTTTGTCACCATTCTTTTCGCCCCAGCTGTTTTCAACTTTCCAACGGTTAGGCGCGTCATCCACCAAATTGACACCGGTCAGCGTCATCGCGTGTGACACGTTGGCTTCACCCGTGGCAAGACGTTGGGCCTTGGTCAGGCTCAGGTCCACGCCAAACAGGTCGCTGATCTGGAACAAGTGGCTATCCAAGAAGCCGCGTTCTCTGCTCATCTGTTGAAGCACATCATTGCCAAACCAGACCGCTTCACCGCTTTGTAATTGGGCGACAGCGGCGCGTTTCATCTCCGCCAGCGGCAGGTTCAAGAAGGTAATGTGCTTGCCACCGACGATATTTTCCTGACTCGGCAGGCGGTATAGCTGATCAAAGGCCTTGTCTGGTGAGTTGGAAATGACGACATAATCATCCAGGTCAATGTCAAAGTAATCCTGGAAGAAGCCCTGTGGCGTCAATCCCGCGGCCCGGTGGAGCTTATGGTCGTCGTCCTTGAATTCCAGGTCAAACGTTGCGGGCGGTTCGCCAAACGCGTAGACCGCCATCCGGTAGATTTCCTTTAGGGCTTGAGCCCGCGTTGCCGCAATCTTTTCTTCGCTGGCACCGTCTGCGACCAACTGCCGCAACGCCAAAGCATCCTTACGTAATTTCAAATTCATCGCCGCACCAATTCCGGTGGTATCGTTGCTGTTAAAGGATTCTGGCATGGCGCTGGTCGGCACGACCCCGTACTTTTGCACGAGCGCCGCCCCCATCGCCCATTGCCCACCATCATTGTCGGGACTCTCCAAAATACTGGCCACTTCGCGGTCATCCAAGGGCTGGTCGGCCGTACGCAAAATGCGGTCATAGAAGATGTTAGCCCGTTCGACCCGGTCCCAGAAGAACAGATAACTCTGAGACAACTCAAAATCTTTGACGTGGTACTTGGCCGCAAACTGATGACGAATCACATTCAGCGTGGCAAAGAGCCAGCAACGTCCGGAATGCTTTTGGTTGGCCACTTTACCCGTGGGTAGTTCGACAGAGAAGGTCCGGTTCAACCGAACAGCGGCTTGGGGATCTTCAGACGCCGCCAACACCCCATTTTTAATGGTAGCGCGGCTGATGACTTGATGTGCTGGCTGGGCCTGTAGATCGGCCTGCAGGGCCGCAATCTCGGTAGTGGTTAGTTCATGATCTAATTTTGTTTCTGGCATAAAACGAACTCCTTTCCGGTACCCTCATGAGAATTCTCATTATAATCTCATAATTTAGTTGTTTTCATTCTAGCGCTTTCGTTTGGCAAAGGCAATTAAATTCTGACCTAACGCATCAATTTCACCGGTGTCCGGCCAAACCTGGTGAAGCCAAAACGGCAGCGGTTAGCTGGTTTCAACACCAGATATTCGGAGACAGAAAAGGCCTGAGACGCTTATCCCAGACCCTACCAATCCTTATTTAGGGGCCAAGCCCTTTTCCAAGAAATCAATCATGAGCGGGCCCGCCGTCGTGACCGGTTCAGCGGCCAGATTGCTGCGGACAAACTGGCTGACCATGGTCCCAATCATGAACTGGGCGATGCGGTCGTTGGGCCAATCCACTAGCTCCCCGTCGGCCTTGAGCCGCTCCAACAAAGGATACAGGTTACGCTGCACCAGCGGCACCGCGCGCTTCAGAAATTGTTCTCGCAAGTCCGCCCGCACCATGATTTCCGTCGCCAGCACCCGCATGACCTGCCCGTTGTCCTGCAAAAATTGCAGCCGATCCGTGACGACCGCCGTGATCAGGTCGTGGCGCGTCATGTATTCTTGTCGGATCACCTTGGCCGCAAATTCCTCGACCAACCGCGGCAAGACCTCCGTGGTAAACGGCGCCAGCACGGCCGCCAGCAGCTCATTTTTCGTCTTATAGCGCCGGTAAACGGTGCCCTCAGCCACGTCGGCGCGCGCAGCAATTTCCTTGGTGGTAGTGTTGGCAAACCCGTGGGCCGCGAACAGCTCGAGGCTCGCCGCCAACACCCGTTTCTGTTTTGGGGGAATGTCCCCGCTGGCCGCCATCACGTCTTGAAAGGCGGTTTGAATATTCATTTCCTGTGTCATGTTAGACCCTCCGATAGCGTTTCATCCCAACGACATTGAGTACCGTAAACAGTGCGGTGAAGCCCACTAGAATTGCCAGCTCACCAGCAACGCCACTGAAGGTCATCCCCCGTGTCGCCACATTCATCAGCGCATTGCCGCCGTAGTATAGCGGGAAGATGTGGGCGATCCACTGCAGCCAGTGGGCCATCTGGTCGACCGGGATCAGGCCGGAGAAGAAGACCTGCGGCACGATGAGGATGGGAATAAACTGCATCATCTGGAATTCTGAATTGGCAAACGTCGACACGAAGATTCCCATCGACAGCGCCACCAACGCCAGCAAGAAGTTGATCAGTAAAATCAGCCAGACGCTCCCTAACATGTGAATCTTAAAGACCGTCAACGCAAATGTCACGGTAATCAGCGTTTGGACCAGGGCAAATAGCCCGTAACCCAACAGGTAGCCGCTGATGATCTCGCCGCGGCGAATTGGCGTGGCTAACAACCGCGTCAGTGTGCCCGTCGTCCGCTCATTCAGTAGGGAAATTCCCGAAATCAGGAAGACAAAGAAGAAGACGAAGAATCCCAGCAGAATCGGTAAGAACGTATCGAAGAAGGTCGAGTCCGCGCTACCGTACAGGTAATGGCTGGTCACCGTGTAGGTCTTGGGGGCCTGAAGCTGGGTCTTAGCGGTCGCCGTCGCTGACGGCCGCTTGCCTTGTGACGCAGCCATTTGTTGTTGCTGGGCCATGACCGCCTTTAACGCCTTGGCCTGCGTGGTCAGCGCCTGCTTTTGTGCCTTGGTCGCTGCCACCAATGCCTGAACCCGCAGCTTGGTCAACCCGCCCTGCAAGGCCTGCCGTACCAGCGCCGAATCACTGGGCTGGCTGTTTTGGTAGGTCACCGTTAGCTTGCCTGACTTTTGCTGAATGAAAGCTGCCAAATTATCTTCTCGCACCGCCGTCTTAGCGGTCGTCGTTTTGGTGTAGTGATGGAGCTTAACGTGCTTGTTCTTGACGGCCTTGACCAGACTGGTATCGACATTGCTGACACCGATCTTGGCCACCGAATCTGAGTTGGTATTAAATAAGAAATACATCAAAGATAAAATAAATAATGGCGCAATGAACATCAATGCTAACGTTCGCTTATCCCGCAGCATTTCTCGAATGACCCGTTTAAATATCGCGATGACTCTCATCTTGTAGCCGCCCCGCTTTCAAAAAGACTTGTTCGATCGTTGATACCGCATATTCGTGCTCCAGGTTCTGTGGTGTGCCCTGAGCCAACGCGATGCCCTCACGAATCAGCATCAGGTAATCACACCGCTCGGCCTCGTCCATGACGTGGGTCGTCACCAGAATCGACTTGCCGGCATCCCGCAGCTGGTTAAGTTCCGCCCAGATCTGTTGCCGCAACTCGGGGTCGATTCCCACCGTCGGCTCATCTAAGATCAAGAGGTCAGGGTCTTGCACCAACGCGATTGCCAGTGATAACCGCCGTTTCATCCCCCCAGAATAAGCGGACACGCGGCGGTCTAACGCATCCGTCAAATTGACCACCGTTGCCGCATGCGTAATGGCCGCGGTTAATTTGGCCTTCGGCACGCTCATCAGTTCCGCAAAGAACCGAATATTTTCGCGCGCCGTCAGGTCTTCGTAAAGGGCATCGCTCTGGGCCATGTAGCCGATGCGCTGCATGATCTTACGGTTAGGCATCGTGACACCCAGCACCGTGGTCGTGCCGGCATCGACCTTCTCCATCCCCAAGATTGCCTTCACCAGCGTGGTCTTACCCGCCCCAGACGGGCCGATCAACCCCATGATTTGGCCCGCGGGTAACCGTAGACTGATTTGCTTCAACACCGGATTATCGCCAAAGGACTTGGCCACATCCGTGACTTCAATGGTATTGGTGCGCATGAAAACCCCTCCTTTGCAATAATGAGTGGACACTCACTCATTTCTGTCTTTATCATAGAGCGTCTACCCGGGAAAGTCAACGCTTATTTGTTAGCGGTTTTATTACGGGACTACGACCAGTTCTAAAGTGGTGAGCCTACGCGGTAGAACCTAGCCGTGACAAGCTAAGGCTTCGTATTGCCATCTGCCCTCCACCTCATTTCTAGACGTAAACCTTTCGCTTCTTTAATTGCTCCTACAATTACCAGTATGCTGAGATCGTTCCAAAATTAAGAGGCGGAAACATGTTATGAAGACTATGGTTAAGAAAACATCGCGATTGCTTGCGGGGATAATGTTGTGTACACTAGAGGCACAGACTGAATTTAGCGCTGAAGTCTGCTCTCAAAAAAGCTGGTTTTAACAATTACTGGACCGGCGTTTTAGCAAAGACTAGCGCCTTCCTATCCTTCTAAAAGGGACGCGAATTTTAATGAAGAATTTATACAAGCGATACCGGGTACAACTCACCAATTACTTTGACAGCATCGAACTGATGGCATTCATTATCTTGTTGATTGTCTTCGCCATAAAGGGACCAATAGATTTGTTTACCAATGGTCACTACCACTTACTTAGCTATATCGGCCTTTCAATCAAGGCAATTATTAGTGTCGCCGTGTCATTTATCATCGTCTTCATCATTGATTGTATCAATGCCAATCGTAAATCTTAATCTGTATGCTAAAATAACCAGCAAGATAACACGCTTGTCTTTGCTGGTTATTTTTGTTCTTTGTCAGTTGCTGGGAAGCATTCGAGAGGTTCAATTCATTCTGCAAATTGGGCCTCTTTTTTGACTCGACTTTTAAAATCGATTGGCCAATCACAATAACTGTCGGCAGGCGGCTCAGGCCAGGCCATGTGGCTAGTCATCTTTTACCGGTCACTTTGACTTACTGATTTTTCGGTGCGGTCTTTCCCGGCGTCTCGTTGGCCACGGCGCGCAAGGCCACCTGGCGAATCTGGGCGACCAGCGCATCGTGGTCTGCGGCCGGCACGTCGGTCAGCAATTGGTCAGCGACCTCTTGGCGCAGCTTCACGATTTCTGGGTACAGGGCCTCACCGCGTTTGGTCAACGATAACTCATAGACCCGCTTATCGGCCTTGGACTGGCGTTTGCGGACATACCCCAGATTCACCAGCTGATTGACCGCGCGGGTCACATTGCTGGGGTTCAGATACGTCAGGGCAATCAGTCGGTCTTGCGTCAACCGCGGCTGCTCATGAATCCGCAAGATGTAGTAGTACATGCTGGCGTTGAGCCGGTATGGCTGCAGGCGCCGGTCCAACGCAATTCGGGTATAGCGATTGGCGATCGACAACCATTTTAAAATGTCAGGATCATTGCTACTGGTGACCATAGGCACCCTTCTCTCCTAAAATTACGTGCGCAAGCATATACTAAATTGGATTTGTTGTCAAGCAAAGGCCGCAGTGACGGCTGCCATCAAAAAAAGAGCTCGGCAGCAATGCCCCTAGCTCTTCTCTTCAGCCCGATTAACGTTCAGGCCACATTTTTAAATTAGTAGGCCAGCGAATTGATATTTGCCCGCCGCGTCTTGTTGGAAGCCCAGAATGGCACCTTGACGACGCCCAAGACCTTGTCCTTATCAACGAAGCCCCAGTAACGGCTATCGTTAGACACGCTCCGATGGTCGCCCAACACGAAGTACTTGCCCTTAGGGACGACCGTGGTAATGGCCTTGCCATCATTCCATTTCTGCGTCTTTTGGAGGCTGGCTAACGTCCAGTTACCGGTCCCCGAAGTCCGTTCACTCTTAGAAATGAAGCTTTGCTTGATCTTTTTGTGGTTAACGTAGATGTACCCATTCTTGCTGGTTACGGAATCGCCCGGCAAGCCAATGACCCGCTTGACGTAATTGGTATTGGCCTTGGCAGAAGGATCTTCACCGTGAGCATCGAATACGATCACGCTTAAATGCTTGACCTTCGCTTGCTTCCAGGCAAAAACCTTTTCGTTGTTTTGCAGGTTCGGTTCCATAGATGGCCCGTCAACCCGCACCCGGGTAAAGACAAATGACTTAATCGCAAAGGCGATGGCCAACCCGATGATCACCGGAATGATCCAACTCATAACTTCCTTGATTGCTTTCATGCTGCCGCTCCTTAATATTCAAATATTCATATACTGTTATCATACACCCCCGCCGTGGCCAGGAAAACTTTTCGCCATCTAAGGGGGTCGAGTTTAATCTTACCATTTACTGACCAAAACGCCCACGTTTTCGCTAAAATTAATCCGAGAGAATTCTCATCATCGGATTTTTCCCGGTCTAACAGCGTTTAGCACCGTTTACACCAACCTTACGATTTCATTACGAGCACCAACAGTGCTTGCAAATTTTGGGGATTCCAGCAATAATTAGAAAAAACAATGAGAGCCAGCCTGATGTCCCACTGACTCGCGCAATCATTTTAATTTTATTTATGAAAGGCTGACTGCTTTTGAATCCTACACTGACACGGCGCCGGCAAATTTGGCTGACGCTGTTACTGGGGACCGTGAGTGCGACCGGCCCCCTGGCCATTGACCTGTACCTCCCGGCGCTACCGCAAATGAAGGTCCAATTTGCCACCAACGCCTCGCTAATGCAGCTGAGCATCACCGCCTGCCTGATTGGGCTCGCGTTGGGCCAGCTGATTGCCGGGCCGTTATCTGACCAATATGGCCGCCACAAGCCTCTGATTACGGGCTTTGTCATCTTCGGGTTGGTTTCGCTGGCCATGGCCTTTATCCATTCGATCACCCTGCTGATCATTTTACGCTTTATCCAAGGCCTCGCCGGTGCCACCGGTCAAGTCCTGGCCCGGGCCGTGGCGCGCGACCTCTTTTCCGGCAAACGCCTGACACGCTTCTATGCGCTGCTTAATACGGTCAATGGCGTCTTTCCCATCATCGCGCCGATTATTGGGGGCGTCATGATCCACTACGTCGACTGGCAAGCCATTTTCATCTTACTGGCCATCATCGGCTGGGTCATCGCTTTGGCCGTGGCATTTGGCCTTCACGAATCCCTGCCCGCTGACCAACGCCAGACTGGCGGCTTTACCACTTCGCTGGCAGCCATGGGCAAGCTGGTCGTTCAACCCGCCTTTTGGCCCTTGATTCTAGCCACTGGCTTGGTTTACGGCGGCCTGTTCAGCTACATTTCCGCATCGACCTTCGTCTTTCAAACGGGCTTTGGCCTAGCGCCGCAAACGTTTAGCCTGCTATACGCCTTTAATGGGCTGGGCATCGTGGTCGGTAGTAACTTGCCCGGCCAACTGGCAAGTCGCTTCACCAACCGCCAACAAGTCACCAGTCTATTGACCCTAGCGGCCGGCGTCAGTGCGATTTTGCTGGCAACGCTGTTATTCCCGGCTAACGTCTGGGTCGTGAGCGTCTTGATTCTGGCGCTGGTCATCTTGATTGGCGCGCTGCTCACGCTGACGGTCACCATCATCATGGACCAAGCCACCAGTAATGCCGGCGGGGCCTCCGCGGTAATTGGTCTGGCACAAAATGCCTGTGGCGGCCTGGCATCACCGCTAGTTGGTCTGTCCGGTAGCTCATACGCGGCCATGGCCACGATGCTGTTGATCTGCAATGTCGGTGCACTCGGCTTGGTACGGTTCCAGGGACACACCGCGCGACAATAAGCGATTGACAACGCTGTGTTGGTTAAGTGAATTCCTCCAACTCCCAGTGTTTTTAGCCATTTCGCGGTGACTGGGCGACTTTCAAATCGTCTAACCCCCTGGTTTGTGAAAAACATGCTACACTACACGTACAGACAACGTTAAGGATACCGCCTCCTTCTTAGCACTCCCCCACGGCGCGGTAAACTTATCAGCTTAAACTTAAAAACGTCCGGTGCACTTCGGTGTCCGGGCGTTTTGTCTATCGTATTTAACAACGTTGCGTGGTGCTCGCCGACTTACGGTTGATCAAACCAGTTACCTGCGGCTGTCAGGCATTCCGCCTGCTATGGGGGACACCTCCAGCCTGAAAAGCGGGCTTCCGGTTCGCTTGAAAGCCTCGCCAAAATCGCGAGTCTTCCAAGTCGCCCCACGCTGTAACCTGGCCCAAAACGCCAGGTAACACCGTCGACACAGCTGGCTACACGCCTGACCGCCTCCGGTATGTTTGCCACTCGCGCGGACATGGCAGTGGTCCACCCCTCAGAACTCAGTGTTCTGGGTCCAATGATTCACGCCGGACGACCACGACAACTCTGTGAGTGGAACGCCTGACAGCCACAGGTGAATGCCATCCGGGTAACCGCTAGTTGCCGCGGCCCCACTGGGTCAGTTGGGCGACGACATTTTTCAAGATTTTGATGCCCAGCTGGTAGTCCGGCTCCGAGCCCAACATTCGAAAGGCCAGCGTCCACGCGTCGTGGTACACGCTGACGGTCAGTTGGAAATGCGGCATCGTGCGGTAGGCCCCGGCAAAGTAGATCTGACTGACCGCGGCCCCGGCAAATTGCAAGCGGGTATGGTCGATATGACCGAAGTTGGCAAAGGAAATAGCCGCTTGCGGCCGGTGTTTACCCGCTAAGCGCCGGACCAATTGTGGTGGTAACGCACGGCTCATGCGGTTGAGCTCGACTAACGGCGGCAGGTAGGCCAATTCGGCGCGCAACTGACTGATGGTCGCCTGCGTGCGCTGAACCACGTCCGCCAGTTGGTCGCCGGCTTCTACCGTAATGGGAATCGGCATTTCGCTGGTCAGGTTCGCGACTTGGACCACGTTGGTTGCCACGACCGGACCGTGCAACCGCAGATCCACTTGATACGGGATCACCAGCCGATTTTCACCGGTCAGGGCAAAGAGGGCCAGTGCGTACGCCGATAACAAGACGGCGTTCATGGTCACATTTTCCGCCTGCGTGCGTTGGCGCAACCGCCGACTGACGACGCGCGGAATCGTGGCCTCACCGCGGTGGTGGTGGACATCCCCCCGTAACCGCGGGAAGGTCTCATCCGAGTTGCCGTTCAACGTCGGCAAGGCGCGATGGGGATGGCGCAGGTGGGCCAAAATTTTCCGCACGCTGCGCTCATTGGTAAAGTTCGCCAGGTCCTGCCCATCGTAGGCCGCCGCCAACAAGTAGAGGTAGTGTTTGAACCCCTCACCGTCCGTCAACAGGCGGCTCATCGACAACCGCAACGCATCATAGTCGGGATGATGGAGGACTTGGATCTTCAGTTGCGGACCGGCTAAAACGTCTAAGGCCGCACGTCCCGGGTCATGGGCGGCCGTAAATTCTTCGATCACCTGGTCCAAGACGTCGGTCTCAACTTCGAACCGATTCCAACGTAAATTGTAGCGGCCCAACACCTGTGGGACCACCGTTTGTGTCGTGGCAATCGCGGTCTTCAACCGGTCCACGTCAATGGGGTGCGTCAAACTCAGTGTACACTCGAGCAACGGATACGTTTCCGCCAAATCTAGCGTTGGCATCAAGTCCAACGGTTCACCATGATAGAACATGCTAACACCCCTCCTTGCTGATTTACCCACAGTATAGCAAAGCTCCTCGCGTTGACCGCAGCATTTTACTCAGATATTGCGAAAAATTAATAAACCCGTAACCTACCGTCAGTGTCGCCGTTTCTCAGGGACTCTGTTAAAATGGGGGCAGCAAAAATAATGAGGTGACTCTTTTGACCAATAAACCAGCTCCCGTTTCCTGTAACGCCACGCTCATCGTGACCAGCCACCGGGTGTTTCAACCCGATCTCAACGAGCACGACTCCGTTTTCGGCGGTAAGATCCTGTCACTGGTCGACGACAGTGCGTCCGTGGCGGCCGTGCGGTTGACCCACAAGACTGTGGTGACGGCTTCTTTTGACCACGTCAGCTTTCTGCGGCCATTTCATCTGGACGATTCCATGTTCTTGGAAGCCTACGTGACTGGTACCGGGACGCGGTCGCTAGAGGTCTTCGTCAAAATTATTGGCGAAAACCTGACGACCGGCGAGCGTTTCGTCGGCTACACCTGCTTCATTACCTATGTCATTGAAGACCCAACGGCCAGCGACCCACTGCCAGACGTGGCGCCCGTCACCGCTGAGCAGCGCTACATTTGTGCCGGCTATGACAAACGAACCGCACAACGTAAGGAACGCCGGATCGAACAGCGCGGATTGAACGCCCACGTCACGGTCTCCTCACCGTGGCCGATGTAATGTTTCATGTGAAACATCCAGAAGTTACCTTAAACTAGCGCGGAACTGGGACTTACCTGGCACCGCGCTAGTTGTGTCTAAACTTCCGATTGTCCTCCCCGGTCGCAACCCGTATACTGAGGTGGTACCGACTATTCTAGGGGGAATTTAACATGAAAAAGATGGTTTGTCTCACGTTGCTCGCCGCCACGATCGGTCTCAGTGGCCTCATCTCGGCACAGGCGACAATCAAAACAAATTTTACCAATATTCATTACAGCGAAGACCTTTTTGAGCACGGCAAGTTCACCGACGTTGCCTATCATGCCAAGAGTCGGACCAAAAATACTTACATTTGGAACGATACACATACCAAAAAGCTCTACAACCTCAAATCATATCCAAACTACACTTGGTTCAAGCTGGGGACGGCGACATACAAGGGCAATTCTCACTGGATGAAAGTCGTCAACGCGGTCAATAGTAAGACCGGCTGGGTTTACAGTCCGCGTTTGACGAAGGGCTTCAATCCCAAGGGGTATCAAATCACCCGCCGCAGCTACGCGCAACCCAAGTACGCCGGCAAGACCTACCACGTGACCAGCGCCAAGAAAAACGCCTATTTGTGGAATTGGACCCACACCAAGAAACTTCTGAACTTGAAGCACTATACGAACCAAAATCTCTCCCAGATTCATTCTGTTCTGGTGTCCCATCAAGGGAAAACGATGTGGTACTACTACACGAGCGTTAACACGAAGAAGGGCGACATTCGGGGCTACGTTCGCAGTGATCAGGTCACCCTGGGCAAAACCACGGATCACCAGGGCCAAAATATTTTGTATCCCGACGCCTTTGTGACGACCAAGGATTACCTGCAATACATCAACCAAAGCAAGTACCAGAAGCTGGCCCGAGCAATTGTGAAATTGTTCCCGAATACGCCAGTCGACCTGGGCTTATCGCGAATCGCCGCATTTAACTACGCCACCAATGATACGTGGGATGAAGACCCGGATGAACCGGTCGCAACGACTGGCTACACCGACATCGTGCCCTTTAAGACCGTCGCCGCCTATCTGATGACCCACAAGAGTCAAACGAACGCCCAAAAGCTGGCGGGCGTTGAGAAGGCCCTCAACAAGGCCGGCTATACTAAGGCCAAACGCGCTAAGTTGACCAACTACCGCTTAGGAATTTACATCCTAAACAATGTGATGGGCGGTAAATACGACGAAGCCGGTGACGCCCACAAGGGGAACTGGTACGGCCTAATCATTGGCAAGACGGATTAATCTTTTGCTCACAAAAAATGAGAGACTACCGTGATTTACGGTTGGCCTCTCGTTTTTATTTGCCGAACTTTTAAAGGTAAAAATCGACCAGAGTCATTGTCGTAGTACGCCCTGGCACGATAAACCGGCTTGCGTGTAGCGACACAGCCTGAGTTAGCAGGCTCTCGGCTACAAGGTGATTGTTAATCCAGCACCTGAGCGCTCTGCCACTCGCGGTCCAAGATGCCGTAGCTGTACAGATCCAGCCAGCGGCCGTCCTGGAACACGCCTTCGCGGTTGACCCCCTCGCGGACGAACCCGACCGCCTCGTAGGCGTGGATGGCCGCCAGATTGTTGGCATTGACCTCCAAAACGACCTTGTGCAGGCCCAGCTCGTTGAAGGCAAACGATAGAATCGTGTTCAGCGCATCCTCGCCAAAGCCCTGGCCGCGGTCACTGACGACGGGCAAAGCGATACCTAATGTGGCCCGGCGATTTTTAAAATAAACATCGTCGAGCACGACCCACCCCAGCAGCCCGTCATCGGCGTTGGCCCGGATCATGAAGAAGAACCGCTCATTGTTGTCGGGGTCCGCCGCGAGTTCGCTATAATCCGTGGCTGTCCACGGGTGAAAGGCATCCGCCGCCAAGTTGCGCAACAGCCCGTCTTCCCACTGCGTATCCTGTAGCCACTCGGCATCCCCATCACGCATTTCCGTCAAATGAACCAAATTTCCTTGAACAACATCCTTCATCGTACCCGACCCCCTGTGTGTTTTGTTCCTACTCTACCACAGGTTGTGACCGAGCCAAAATAGTTGGCGGCCACCACCATCTAGCCTATACTGAACCCAGCTCTTAAAGGAGGAATTCCATTTATGAAAATTATGGTAATCGGCGCCACCGGGATGGCCGGCTCGGCCGTGGTCGCCGAGGCTTTGCGGCGGGGACATCAAGTCGTGGCCGTTGCGCGTTCCGCAGA
The DNA here is from genome assembly GCF_024718525.1 of Levilactobacillus yiduensis. NCBI lineage: Bacteria > Bacillati > Bacillota > Bacilli > Lactobacillales > Lactobacillaceae > Levilactobacillus > Levilactobacillus yiduensis. The sequence goes on along the minus strand of NZ_JAMXAZ010000014.1, from coordinate 1,056 downwards.
AAAATTAGCTGCGCTGGGCACTAACGCTAACCTCACCACCCAGGTGACTGATGCCTTTGCCCTGACGCGTTCAGACCTAACGGCGGTCGATGCCGTGGTTGACGCCTTTGCGACGGCTCCCGCGCAGGCTTACTTACACGTGGATCTGGCCGCGCACCTGGTAGCCCAACTGCGCGAGACGACGACACCGCGGCTAGCCTTTATCCTGGGCGCCGGAAGCCTCTATACCGGGGCGGACCATCACCTGTTCGTGCGTGATCTGGAAAAAGACCCACACGCCGCCGACTTCATCCAAGTCCCGCAAAACCAGCTCAAGGAACTGAACTTCCTGCGTGACGTCGACAACGTCAACTGGGTCGGCGTATCGCCAGCCGCTGATTTTCATGCAGGAGCCGCCGTGCCCGCCCTGTTAGGGACCAACGACTTACTGGTCAACGCGGCCAAGCAATCTGGCACCAGCGCCGGTACCATGGCCGTCACCATTTTAGACGAGCTGGAACGCCCGCAACACCACCAGACGCGCTTCACTGTCGCCGATAAATAATCATCCCCGAGTGCCTGAGACTAAATTGCTCAGACACTTTTTGAATAGTCGGATTTGAAAGCGGAAATAACGTGTTGCTCCCTGGAACGAAAGTATTTTGTCCGCTAAAATTAGTTAAACTAGGGGGTTTGCGTCAACCAGGGGGTGGTACTTATCCGTAACACTGTGTTGGCTAGGGACAAGATTAAGTCGATTGTTACTGACCAGCACACTTGTAGCCGAGAGTTCACCAAATATGGGCTCAGCCGTGGGAGTTCCCTTGACGGTGGGTCTTGGCCGTTTAGGGAACTGGCGTCTTTGAGACGTGTTCTTCGGCTCAAAGCGAGGCCGAGACCGCTTCTCAGGCTCGGTCCGGTCCGCCCACCGCGTTCCAGCCCATATTTGGTGAACGGTAGGCGGCCAGTTTCCGCTACGCCGCCGTATCATCGCGCGGCGTTTTTTCTACCATTAGTCAAGTACTAATCCCGGTTTAATCCCGTTTCTTTTATGTGTCATTGGGGCTATCGGGTAAG